>URVZ01000010.1 GCA_900551365.1 uncultured Collinsella sp. | reverse complement strand
CGGGCGGAAACTACAACGGCCACATCGATTTCCACCTATCCGATGGCTTGGTCGACGTGGTCGTTCTCTACTTACCGCATAAGACTAATCCTGTGATCCGGCTGGTCAGAATGGGCTCGCATGAGGAGCTGTTCCAGGGCCCGCAGGGCTGATTGCCGATTTCTAAGTTGCGGTGGAATAGGGATTGGTTGACGGCTAATAAGTCAAAAACAGTCCCTATTTCACCGCAAGCGGTAAAGGTGCCCCTAGTGGATGGGCTGGTAGCGGGGGCAGTAGCTGATGGCGATGGCGTCGACGCCTACATGGGTGGCGATGGTGCAGCCGATGGGGCCGGTGCCGGCGTCTACATAGTCTTGGCCTGCGAGCGCTTGGCTGACGAGCTCCTGCTCCTCGGCGGCGCCGGTCGTGAGCACGCGCACGCTGGAGCCCGGATGCTCAGCCAAAAATGCGAGGCAATCGGCCATGGTGTTGGTAACGATGCGCTTGGCACCGCGGCCCTTTTTTATGGCCTTGATCTCGCCCGATTTCCACTCCGGCGAAACGGCCAGGCGAATGTTGAGCATTTGCGTGAGCTGGCCGGCGAGCTTGGGCGCACGGCCGTTCTTGACCAGGTTCTCGAGTGTGCGCGGAATCAGCAGCAGGTGGGCGTCGGGCAGCGTCGCGCGGATCTGAGCCTCGGTCTCGTCCAGGCTGCGGCCGTCCTCGCGCATGGCGAGCGCGTACTCCACCAGCAGGCCCTCGGCGCCCGAGCCGGTGCGCGAATCGATGCAGCGCACGTCGAGCTCGTGGGTATCGGCCACCTGGCACGCGTTGGCGTAGCAGGCGGACCACTCGCTGCACAGCGAGATAAAGATGGCGCTGTCGTGGCCGTCGGCGCGCACGCGGTCAAAGAGTGCCTTGAACTCGCCGGCGCTCGGCTGCGAGGTGTGCGGCAGCTGCTCGGAGCCAGCCATGCGCGCGACGTACTCCTGGGCGGTAATCTGCACCTGGTCGAGCAGGTCCTCGCCCTCGATAATCACATGCAGCGGAATCACGTAAATGCCGAGCTCTTGAGCACGGGCGGGGGAGATATCCGACGTGGAGTCGGTTATGATGGCAAAAGACATAATTGCACCTTTCGTTGGGGCGCGACGGCGCCGCCTTCTGAGAGCAAAGTGCGACAAGTATAGTGGAGTCGTTCCACATTTCTAGGTTCAATTGTTGAATAGTCAACAGTTTGAAGTGTCGGTGTGGAAATCGTCAACTGGGGAAGAGGGATGCCGATGGAGGCACTGGAGATATGCAGGCGGCCGGTCGTGCTGTTTGATTTCGATGGCACGGTGGCCGATACGGGTCGGGCGGTGATGACCTCGACGCGCAAGACGCTGGCTACGCGCGGGTTTTCGGAGGCGCAGATGGGTGATCTGCGCCGCATGATCGGGCCGCCCCTGTGGAAGAGCTTTCACGACTTTTACGGCTTTTCCCGCGAGGAGTCGCTTGTGGTGGCCGATGAGTATCGCGTCTTTTTTGATGAGCTGGGACCGGAGGAGTATCCCGTGTTTGACGGGATCCCCGAGCTGCTGGATGGGTTAGCCGCCCGGGGCAAGCGTATGGCCGTGGCGACGTCGCGCATGGAGGCAAAGTGCATCGACATGGTGCGTGAGCTCGGGCTTTCTCAGTTTGAGGCGGTGGTTGGCATGAATCCGCCGCAGGGTCGCGAGACCAAGGCCGATTCGGTCCGCGATGCTCTGGCGGCGCTCGGCGCGACGGCCGACGTTGCCGTGATGATCGGCGATCGCTTTAACGATGTGGAGGGCGCGCACGCGATGGGCGTGCCGTGCATTGGCATCTATTCGGGCGCGGCGGCGCCGGGCGAGCACGAGGCGGCGGGTGCCGATGCAGTGGTGCACTCGGTGGCCGAGCTTGCTAAACTTTTCGCTATATAAGTACTTGATGTGAGGGGCGGGCGTACCCGTCGCTCATTGGTAAGGAGGCAGTCCATGAATCAGGTGGAGCAGAGCGTCGCTGAGTATGTCGACGAGGTCTGGGAAGATGTCGTCGCCGATATCGAACAACTGGTGAGCTATCCGTCCGTGGCCGTTGCTGCCGATGCGGAGCCTAGCGCGCCGTTTGGCCGCCCGGTTCGTGATGCGCTCGATTGCGCGCTCGGCATTGCGCAAAAGCTCGGCTACCAGACGAGCGACGACGAGGGCTATGTGGGCATTGCCGATATCCCGGGTCGCGGCGACAAGCAGCTCGCGACCATCTGCCACGTGGACGTGGTGCCCGCCGGCCCCGGCTGGAACACCGACCCGTTTGCGATGGAGCGTCGCGAGGGATGGCTGCTCGGCCGTGGCGTGATTGATGACAAGGGTCCGGCGGTGTTGTCGCTCTACGCCGGTGCCTACCTGCTCAAGCACGGCATTGTGCCGCGCTATACCTTCCGCGCGCTGCTGGGCTGCGATGAGGAAGTGGGCATGTCCGACGTTCACCATTATCTGGAGAACCACGCAGACCCCGACTTTTTGTTTACGCCCGATGCCGAGTTCCCGGTCTGCAATGCCGAGAAGGGCCAGTTTGGGGCGACGTTTGTGAGCCCCAAGATCGATGGAGGGCGCATCGTATCGTGGAGCGGTGCCGAGGCGAGCAACGCCATTCCGTCGCAGTCTATCTGCGAGCTTGCGATTGCCGCCGATGAACTGCCGGCGCCCATTGAGAACGCCGACCGCCTGGAGATCACGGCGCTCGAGAACGGCCATGCCCAGATTTTCGCGCACGGTATCGGTGGCCATGCTTCGATGCCCGAGGGGACGATCAACGCCGTCGGCCTGATCGTGACGTACCTGCGCGAGGCCGAGGACGCGTTTGGTGCCCGTGACGAGCGCCTGCTGACGCCTGCCGAGCACGAGTTCGTCAAGTTCCTGGCCTTTGTACATGCAGACGCCTATGGCCGCGGCTTGGGTATCGATGCGACGAGCTCGGCGTTTGGCCCGCTTACCTGCAACGCTGGCGTCATCCGCGTGGCGGATGGCCATATTGAGCAGGTCATCGACGTGCGCTTCCCCGACAGCACGAGTGCCGATACCATCCGCGAGCAGCTCGACCCGCTCGTGGGCCGTTTTGGCGTGACGTGCCAGCTGGGTCGCGCGAAGGTGCCGTTCTCGGTCTCTGCCGACGATCCGGCCGTGAAAGCGCTGATTGATACCTATAACGAGTTTACGGGTAAGCATGCCGAGCCCTTTGCCATGGGCGGCGGCACGTACGCGCGCAACTTTGCCCGCGCCGTCTCGTTTGGCCCCGAAGAGACCGGCCTTGAGCTGCCCGAGTGGGGCGGCCAGATGCACGGTCCCAACGAGTGCGCCAACGAAGAGCAGCTCAAGCAAGCGCTCAAGATCTATATTGTTGCGATCCTTCGTTTGAATGAATTAGAGCTTTAGGGTTACGCGGTTTTACCAAACCGCGTAACCAGTCGACGCTGCAAACGCCCCCAAGCGGCAATCTGACGTTCAATCGTCGGTCGCGTACAAAAGTACGCTTCCCTCCTCTTTCACGTCACCTTGCTCGCTTAGGGGCGTTTTCGCTGACTTATGCTCAACCTGCGGGGTTTCCAAGGTAGTCCTTGGGGACGTTCTTAAATGACTAGTCAAACAAGAACGTCCCCAACGACTAGTCGTTTAAGAACGTCCCCAACAACTACCTTCCTCTGGTGTAAAAGGTGCGCCATGTTCGGCGCTGGATTGTTATTCGTTTGTAAAGGCCGTGCTGCGCTTGCGGTAAGGGTCTATCAGATGCCCGTAAAAAACCGCAGTTGGCGCGGGCACTGCCCGATCGAGGCCGTATCTTTCCAAACAGCAAAGCGGGCAGGGTGCCCGCGAATCGCATGTATGAAAGGAAGATCATGCTCGATCAGGCTTATTCTCGTCGTCAGTTCCTCGGCCTCGCTGGTGGTCTTGCCAGCATCGTCGGTCTCGGTCTCGTTGGGTGCGGCGGCTCCGGCGCATCCGATGCCGCCGACAAGGGTAGCGCCGCTGCTGCCGAGTCCGTCTCCGGCGAGGTGACCTACGACGGTGCCTCTTCGTTCCAGGCTCTCGTCGAGGCCGCTGCCGAGAAGTTCATGGACGCCAACCCCGATGTCTCCGTCTCCGGCTCGGGTAACGGTTCGGGCAAGGGCCTGACCGCTGTCGCCGCCGGCACCGTCACCATCGGCAACTCCGACGTCTTCGCCGAGACCAAGCTTGAGGCCGATCAAGTCAAGAACCTCGTCGACCACGAGGTCGCCGTCGTGGGCATGGGCCCCGTCGTCTCCAAGAACGTCAAGGTCGACGACCTGTCCCTCGAGCAGCTCAAGGGTATCTTCTCCGGTCAGATTACCAACTGGAAGGAGGTCGGCGGCGACGACGCCACCATCGTCGTCCTCAACCGCAAGGCCGGCTCCGGTACCCGCGCCACCTTCGAGGCCGCCGTCTTTGGCGACGAGACCGTCGACTTTAAGGGCGACGCCGAGCTCGACAAGTCCGGCGACGTCCAGACTCAGATGGGCAGCACCGATAACGCCATCTCCTACCTCGACTTCTCGCACTTCGATGACTCCAAGTTCAACGCCATCAAGGTCGAGGGCGTCGAGCCCAAGAGCAAGAATGTCACTGATGACTCCTTCAAGATCTGGGCTACCGAGCACATGTACTGCTCCAAGGACGCCGACGAGGCCACCAAGGCCTTCCTGGAGTTCATGCTTTCCGACGACGTCCAGGGCAAGCTCGTCGAGGAGCAGGGCTTCATCCCCGTCTCTGCCATGAAGGTCGTCAAGGACGCCAGCGGCAAGGTCTCTGCTAAATAAGTAATCGCCCCGGAAAGGTTTGCAATGGCAAAACAGCTGCCAAAGCGCGACCTTGAGAACGTGGGCCTGGGCGTCACGGGCGCGTGCGTAGCGCTCGTGACGCTTGTCGTTGCCGCGCTCATCTTTATGGTCGCCCAAAAGGGCCTCTCGGCTTTTGTCAAGGACGGCGTCTCGGTCGTCGAGTTTTTCACCGGCACCAAGTGGGACCTGGCCAACACAGCCGAAAACGGCCTGCCCTATACCGGCGCCCTGCCCCTGATCGTCACCTCGTTTGCGGTCATGGTGCTCTCCACGCTTATCGCGCTGCCCATCGCCATCGGCTCTGCCATCTTTGCGGTCGAGATTAGCCCTAAGTTTGGCTCTAAGATCTTTCAGCCGCTCATTGAGCTTTTGACCGGCATCCCCTCGGTCGTCTTTGGCCTGATCGGTTTTCACGTGGTCGTCGGTCTTATGAAGAGCGTTTTCCACGTGAGCACGGGCCTGGGCATCTTGCCCGGCGCCATCGTGCTGGCCGTCATGATCCTGCCGACCATGACCACGCTTTCGGTCGATGGCCTGCGCGCCGTGCCCGACGGCTACCGCCAGGGCTCGCTCGCGCTGGGCTACACCCGCTGGCAGACCATCTGGCACGTGGTGCTCAAGTCCGCCATGCCGTCGCTCATGACCGCGGTTATCTTGGGCATGACCCGCGCCTTTGGCGAGACGCTCGCCGTGCGCATGGTTATCGGCGGCATCGAGGCCATGCCGACGTCGCTGCTGTCGCCGGCTTCGACCATCACCACCACGCTCACCACGTCCATGGCAGTCTATGCCGAGGGCTCGGCCCAAGACGATGTTCTGTGGGCGCTCGGCCTGCTGCTGATGGGCATGAGTCTCATCTTCATCCTGATCATCCACCTTATCGGCCGCAAGGGGGCGAAGGCTCGTGGCTAGCACGCGTATCCACATCGACGAGGCGAGGCTCGGGCGTGTCCAAAAGCAGGACCGCTTCGCCACGGGCGTGTTGACGGCGATCGTCGCCATCGTCATGCTCATCGTCGTCTCCATGGTGGCCTATATCCTGTTCGAGGGCATCTCGACGCTGTTCCAGCCGGGCTTTCTCACGGAGCCGTCGCGCGCCAACGGAACGCAGGGCGGCGTGCTCTACCAGCTGTTCGACTCGTTCTACCTGCTGCTGATCACTCTGGTCATCTCGGTGCCCATCAGTCTGGGCGGCGCGGTCTTTCTGGTTGAGTACGCGCCGAATGGGCCCATCCGCGACATCGCCTCCACCGCCATCGAGACGCTGTCCTCGCTGCCCTCCATCGTTGTCGGCATGTTCGGTTTCCTGGTGTTCTCGGTGCAGCTGGGCTGGAAGTATTCCATCATCTCCGGCGCCGTCGCACTCACCATGTTCAACATCCCCATCCTAGTGCGCGTGATTCAGCAAGCGCTCGAGGACGTGCCACAGGCCCAGCGCGATGCGTGCCTGGCCATGGGCCTCACTCGCTGGGAAGCCACGCTGCACATTCTGATTCCCGAGGCCATGCCCGCCATCGTGACCGGCATCGTGCTTTCGGCCGGCCGCGTCTTTGGCGAGGCCGCGGCGCTGCTCTTTACCTCGGGCATGAGCTCGCCGGTGCGTCTGAACTTCTTGAGCTTTAACCTGTCGAGCCCCACCTGCGCCTGGAACGTGTTCCGCCCCGGCGAGTCGCTCGCCGTGCATATCTACAAGATCTATGGCGAGGGCAGCCCCGAGGCCCAGCAGATCGTCTGGGGCACCGCTGCACTGCTGATGATTTGCGTGTTGCTGTTTAACGTAATCGCCCGTATCGTGGGCAAGCAACTGGCAAGGAAGATGACGGCCGAATGAGCGAGATGAATGTAACGCCCGCAACCGAAGCGGCATCGTCCGACACCCAGGACTTCCTGTCGAGCGTGGGGGAGAGCGAGAAGCGTGTTCGCGTGAGTGGCAAGGCCGTGAGCGACGAGGTCGTGCTCTCCACCAAGGACGTCAACGTGTACTATGGCGACCACCATGCCCTGCACGACACGTCGCTCGACTTTCACAAGGGCGAGATCACGGCGCTCATCGGGCCTTCGGGCTGCGGTAAGTCGACCTTCTTGCGTAGCCTCAACCTTATGAATCGCGAGATTCGCGGCTGCCGCGTGGAGGGCGAGATCAACTATCGCGGGCGCAACGTGAACACCAAGACCGAGAACACCTACGAGTTGCGTCGCTCCATTGGCATGGTGTTCCAGCAGCCCAACCCGTTTCGCAAGTCCATTCGCGACAACATCACGTTTGCGCCTAGGCGCCACGGCATCACCGACCGCGACGAACTCGACCGCATGGTCGAGGAGAGCCTGCGCGGCGCGGCGCTGTGGGACGAGGTCAAGGACAAGCTCGACAAGAGCGCCTATGCGCTTTCGGGCGGTCAGCAGCAGCGCCTGTGCATCGCGCGCACGCTGGCGCTCAACCCCGACGTGATCTTGTTCGACGAGCCCTGCTCGGCGCTCGACCCCATCTCGACGCTGGCGATCGAGGACCTGATGTCATCGATCGTTGCCGACCGCGCCATCGTCATCGTGACGCACAACATGGAGCAGGCGTCGCGTGTGTCCAACCGCACGGCGTTCTTCTACATGGGCGATATGGTCGAGTACGACGAGACTGACGAGATTTTCCAACGGCCCAAGGATAAGCGGCTGAATGATTACCTCACCGGCATGTTCTCCTAGTCCGGGACATGCTTGAGGCCCGCGGCGGCCACGGTTGCCACGGGACTGATTGGAGAGGCGGGTCATCTCTTTTGGGAGATGGCCCGCCTTTTTGTGTCGTGTGCGGCCCGCCTTTTCGCTGCTATTATGGACAACGTTGAATTTCTACGAAGGAGCAGGGCATATGGCGATTCTTTTGGGATGCGATTCCGTCAGCCTAGAGTTTCCCACCAAGCATATTTTCGATAGCGTGACGCTCGGCGTGGGCGAGGGCGACCGTATTGGTATTGTCGGTAAAAACGGCGACGGCAAGTCGACGCTGCTGAGCGTGCTCGCCGGCACGCTGGAGCCCGACGACGGCCGCGTGACGCATCGTCGCGGCACCACGATCGGCCTGCTCGGCCAAAAGGACCAGCTTGTCGACACCGACACCGTGCACCATGCCGTCGTGGGCGACACGCCCGAGTATGAGTGGGCGTCGAGCCCCCGCACGCGCCAGATCCTCGCCGGTCTCATTAGCGATGTGCCCTGGGAGGGCACGGTGGGCGAGCTTTCGGGTGGCCAGCGCCGCCGCGTGGACCTCGCGCGCCTGTTGATCGGCGACTACGACGTGCTCATGCTCGACGAGCCCACTAACCATCTGGACATGCGCACCATCAACTGGCTTGCACGCCATCTTAAGGCTCGCTGGCAGCGCGGCCAGGGTGCCATGCTCGTGGTCACGCACGACCGCTGGTTCTTGGACGAGGTCTGCACCAGCATGTGGGAGGTCCACGACGGCCAGGTCGATCCCTTCGAGGGCGGCTATTCGGCATACATCCTGCAGCGCGTGGAGCGCGACCGCATGGCCGCCGTTACCGAGGAGCGCCGTCGCAACATGGCGCGCAAGGAGCTCGCGTGGCTGAGCCGCGGTGCCCAGGCTCGTTCCACCAAGCCCAAGTTTCGCGTGGATGCCGCTCGTGAGCTGATCGCCGACGTGCCGCCCGTGCGTGACGAGCTGGAGCTCAAGCGCCTGGCCGTGAGCCGCTTGGGCAAGCAGGTTATCGATGTGGTCGACGTGGATGCCGGCTATGCCGATACCGACGGCGCGCCCAAGCAGGTGCTCACCGATGTGACCTGGCTCATTGGTGCGGGCGACCGCTATGGCCTTTTGGGCGAGAACGGCGCCGGTAAGTCGACGCTGCTCGACGTGATCCAGGGCAAGATTGAACCCACGCGCGGCCGCGTGAAGATTGGCCAGACAGTGCGCTTTGGCGTGCTGTCGCAGCAGCTCGAGGAGCTCAAGCCCTACATGGGCGACACGATCCGCGAGGTGCTCGGCAACTATAAGAAGTACTACGTCATCGACGGCAAGGAGACTTCGCCCGAGAAGCTCTGCGAACGTCTGGGCTTTACGACGCAGCAGCTCTGGAGCCGCATCGGCGATCTTTCGGGCGGCCAGCGCCGTCGCCTGTCGCTGTTGCTGACGATTCTGGACGAGCCCAACGTGCTCATCCTGGACGAGCCGGGCAACGACCTGGATACCGACATGCTCGCGATTGTCGAGGACCTGCTGGACGGCTGGCCCGGCACGCTGATCCTGGTGACGCACGACCGCTTTTTGATGGAGCGCGTGACCGACCAGCAGTGGGCGCTGCTCGACGGCCACCTGACGCATATGCCCGGTGGCGTGGACCAGTACCTGCGTCTGTGCAACGCTACCGCCGAGGGCGAGCCCGTGGGCGCGCCGAGCGCCAAGACCGGCACGTTCGACACCGGTGCCGCGGCAGCTGCGGCCGAAAAGCCCAAGTCGAGCGGTCAGCCCAACGGCCTGTCCAACGCCGAGCGCCAGAAGCTCCGCCGCGAGGTGAGTTCGCTCGAGCGCAAGATGGAGACGCAGCGCACCCGCGTTGAGGAGGCCGAGGCAGCAATGGCCCAAGTCGATCCCACCAACTACACGGCGCTCGGCGAGCAGCAGGCAAAGATCGACGAGGCTCACGCTGCCATGGACGAGCTGGAGATGGCGTGGCTCGAGGCGAGCGAAAAGCTCGAGGGCGAGGAGTAGGCGAGAATGATCAAAGCCGCATTTTTCGATATCGACGGCACGCTGCTGAGCTTTAAGACCCACCGGATTCCGGCGTCGGCGCAGCAGGTGCTCGACAGCTTTCACGAGCAGGGGATTGCGTGCGTGATCGCCACGGGCCGTCCGACCTACCAGATGCCGGACTGGCTGTTCGACCTGGGCTGGGATGCGTACATTACGCTTTCGGGCCAGCACTGCTTTGATGCCGAGGGGGTTTACCGCAGCTGCCCGATCGATTCGGACGACGTCGCGGTGATTGTGGACCAGGTGGCGCAGGGGCGCTACGACTCGCTGTGCATGCAGGGCGAGAACTCGTTTGTGAACCGCCTGTCCGAGCGCGTGGTGACGGCTGGCAGCAACGCGGGAATCGTCTACCACGAGGAGCCGTTTGAGCACGCCTTTGACGCACCGGTCTACCAGTTTTGCGCCTTTGTGGACCCGGTCGACGAGCATATCGTGACCGACGCCGTGTCGCATTCGCTCACCACGCGCTGGTGCGACCTATTCTGCGACATTATTCCCGCTAACGGCGGCAAGGACCTGGGCGTGGCGGCGACGCTCGAGCGGCTTGGTATCGACGCGAGCGAGGCGATTGCCTTTGGCGACGGCGAGAACGACCTGTCGATGTTTGCCGCCGTGGGCACGAGCGTGGCCATGGGCAACGCGCAGGACACGGTGAAGGCTGCGGCGACCTATGTGACGACCGCCGTGGACGACGACGGCATCTACAACGCCGCGAAGTACTTTGGACTGCTATAGCTGCGGCTCGGCACTTGGGGACACTCCTTGCGGGGCGTGTTCCCATTTTGTTTTCGTCCCGCTCGTTTTGTGAAACACGGCTAACTTTTAGGCAAAGTAGTAAGACATGGGCAACTTTTGCGGTAAAGTAAGCCGTGGAAAGTATCCAAAGGCTAACTAGCAATCATCGCGAAAGGCGGCCCATGGCCCTACGTGAATCCGGAGAAGACTATCTCGAATCGATCTACGTTCTGTCGGAACGCCAGGGCATCGTGCGCTCGATCGACGTTGCGGAGTACCTCGGCGTAACCAAGGCGAGCGTTTCCAAGGCCATGGCGACGCTGGAAAGCAACGGCTATGTCGAAATGGGCAAGCGCGACGTTCATCTGACGGAGCGTGGTCTGGAGGTCGCTCGCCAAATGTGGGAGCGTCACTGCTTTTTCGTGGGGCTGCTGGAGGATGCGGGTGTTTCGGCTGAGGTCGCGTCGCAAGAGGGCTGCCACATGGAGCACTGCCTGAGCGAGGAAAGCTTCGAGAAACTGAGGGCGATGCTGAACCGGGGCGAGGCGACGGGCCAAGCGGCGGAATCCTAACGAACCCCCAGTAGCGCGGAGTTCGCGCAAAGCGCGAACCAGCGACCGGGACCAGCGGTCCTTTCGGCCAAGTCCATTTCAGCAAAGGAACCCCGCCAGCAAGCGATGCCCAAGAACTGCCACCTACGTCACCGCAGGCCGGGGCCGGGTTTGGTTTTGAAAACACTCCACAGCGCGAGGCCCGCCTTTCCGTTGCTCCGCAGGAGCAGGAAAGACGGGCCTCATGCGCGAGGACGTTTTCAAAACCAAGCCCGGTCCCGGCCGGACAGCCCACGAACGCTACAGGTTCTTGACACCCATCGCGCGCATGGCATTCAGGATGGCGATAATCGCCACGCCTACGTCGCCGAACACGGCAAGCCACATGTTGGCGATGCCCAGCGCTGCCAGCACAAGGATCAGCAGTTTAACGCCCAGCGCAAAGATGATGTTCTGCCAGACGATCGTCATGGTCTTGCGTGCCACGCGGATCGCGCGGGAAATGTTGGACGGCTTGTCGTCCATGAGCACGACATCGGCGGCCTCGATCGCAGCGTCAGAACCCATAGCGCCCATGGCAATGCCCACATCGGCGCGCGTAAGCACGGGCGCATCGTTGATGCCGTCGCCCACAAAGGCGAGCTTGCCCTTGCCACTCTCGGTTGCAAGCAGCGCCTCGACGCGCTCGACCTTATCGCCCGGCAGCAGCTGCGCGTGGAACTCGTCGAGACTGAGTTGCTTGACCACAGACGCCGCAACCTCCTCGCGGTCGCCCGTGAGCATGACGGTGCGCTTGACACCGGCGGCGTGCAGGTCGCGAATCGTTTGCTCAGCATCGGCCTTGACGGTGTCTGCAATCACGATGTGGCCGGCGTACACGCCGTCAACGAGCACATGCAGAATCGTTCCGACGACCTCGCAATCGGGCGCTTCGACTCCGGCCGCGGCGAGCATCTTTGCGTTGCCAACGACGACGTGCTTGCCGTCGATGGTTGCCGTCACGCCATGGCCCGCGTCGTTGGTGGAGTCGCTTACGCGCTTGGGGTCGACCTCGCCCTGGTAGGCGACACGTACGGACTGCGCGATGGGGTGATCGGAGAACGACTCAGCAAGGGCTGCGACTTCAAGCAGCGATTGCTCGGTATAGCCTGCCTCGGGGTGTACCGCGACCACCGAGAACGTGCCGTTGGTGAGGGTGCCCGTCTTGTCAAAGACGACGGTGTCCACGTCGGCGAGCGTCTCGAGGTAGTTAGAACCCTTGATGAGAACGCCCAGCTTGGACGCGCCGCCGATGCCGCCAAAGAAACTGAGCGGCACGCTGATCACCAACGCGCACGGGCAGCTGACGACCAAGAAGGTCAGGCCGCGCAGAATCCAGTCGGACCAGGCACCGGTGACCAGGCCACCGCCGAGCGCGAGCACCGCGGCAGCGCCGGTGACGGCGGGCGTGTAGATGCGGGCAAAGCGCGTGATGAAGTTCTCGGTGCGTGCCTTCTTTTCGCTGGCATTCTCCACGAGCTCCAGGACGCGTGCGACGGTGGACTCGCCAAAGGGCTTGGTGGTGCGCACGTGGATGAGCCCCGTCATGTTGATGCAGCCGCTGATGATATCGTCTCCGGTTTTGGCCGGGCGGGGGACCGACTCACCGGTAAGGGCGGCGGTGTCGAGCTGGGTTTCGCCCTCGACGATGACGCCGTCGATGGGCACGCGCTCGCCGGGCTTGACCACGATCACGGTGCCGACCGCGATGTCATCGGGGAAGACCTGTTCGAGTGAGCCGTCGGGTTGCTCGACGTTGGCGTAGTCGGGTGCTATGTCCATCATGGCGCTGATCGATTTACGGCTCTTGCCCACGGCGTATGCCTGGAACAGCTCGCCGACCTGGTAGAACAGCATGACGGCGGCGCCTTCGGCCATGTGCGGGTCGGTATCGGGGAAGAGCACCATGGCAAACGCGCCGATGGTCGCGACGGCCATAAGGAAACTCTCGTCGAAGGCCTTGCCGCGGCGGATGTTATTGAATGCCTTTTGCAGCACGTCGTAGCCGGCAATCAAAAACGGTATGAGGAACAGCATAAAGCTGGCGTAGATGTCGCCCGGGGTACCGAATGCGGCGGTGAGGGTGCCGAACTCATCGAGGGCGTACACCACGGCAAAAATGCCCAGCGCTACCACGATGCGGTTGCGCTTATGCTCAAGGGACTCTTTCTTCTTACGCTTCTTCTTTTTCTTTTTGGGATCGGCGGTGGTCATGACTCGTATCCTCCCATTTGAATGAATGAACACTCGCTCATATAATTTCGCGAGCAAAGGCCGCGGCAAGCGCGGCCTTGCAGGTTGGCGTAAACCCGGGCTAGAGAATGATCTCGCAGTCCGGCTCGGCGTCGGCCGTAAACTCTACAACGCGGTTGAGTACCTCGTCGAACTCGGCGTCATCGGCTTCGAGCGTCAATTTTTGGGTCATGAAGTTGACGGACACGGATTTGATTCCCTCGAGCTTGGCCAGCTCGTCCTGAAGCTCGCGCGCACAGTTGGCGCAGTCGATTTCGTCGAGCTTGAACTGCTTTTTCATGGGGGTTCCTTTCTCTGTATTTGCGGCTTGGGTGCAGGCCGCGCTGGTACCGTGGTTGGTCGCTATTCGCAGATGTGGCTCATGCCTTGGTTGAGCATGGTGTAGACGTGGTCGTCGGCGAGCGAGTAGAGGATATTGCGCCCGTCGCGCCGGAATTTAACCAGGTGCGACTGCTTGAGTGTGCGCAGCTGGTGCGACACCGCGGACTGCGAGGTTTCGGTCGCTTCGGCGATGTCTGCCACGCAGAGCTCGCGGCCCATGAGGGCATAGAGGATCTTGATGCGCGTGGTGTCGCTGAAGACCTTGAACAGGTCGGCGAGGTCGTAGAGAAGCTCCTCGTCGGGAAGGTCCTCGGGCGAGCAGGTGGTGGGGACGATCGGCTCGGTGGCCTCGATGCCAGTCTTTGTTTCATCAGCGTGGCTGCTCATTGCAATATCCTTTCATATGAACATGCGCTCATATAACTTGCTTCCAATTATATGAGTGTATGTTCATATGTCAATGACGTTCAGGTAATTCGTTGCACAAAATGATGGGGAATAGTGGACGAGATCCCGGAGTGAGCGGTTTTGATAGCCGATGCCGGGGTGGGTGCCCCTGAGCCGTGCAAAAATTGGAGTATTCTGTAACGATAGGGGGTCCGTTAATTTATTGCAGGCCATATAATGCAGTTCAAGAGTTATCTTAGGGTGTTAATCCGATGAGTTCTTCCTCAAATGTTGCCTAACGCTCTCACGCAAGAGTGATTTCGCTTCACATTTGGATCCACTCGAGGGTGATAGACACCCGGCTCTGCTGAATACTCGCAATTTTGCACGTCGCTAAGGTGCCCACCTTGTTAGCCGGTCTAGCTTCCGGCCCCGAAGATCCTGCCCTCGGGCGCGAGGCTGCTTGTTTGGGCAAATGATGGGCTGTCGGATTCGACTGTCTGCATGTCATCGATTGCCGGAACTTCATTAATTGTCGGGTCATCCAGCGTGATGCCTTCGAGTGTTGCTTTTTCGAGGTCGATTCGTTGACGATCTTCGGAATCCTGGCGGAGCTGCTTCTGAATTCGCTTTTTCTCTTCTATAAACCTTCTGAGTACAAACTGTCTCAGGTCCTCTTGCATGATTTGAAAGTCTTTTGGCAGACGCGAGGGGCGTATGCCCTCTTTTCGTTGGATCGCCTCCATGACCCTAACAAAAGAGCTGGCATGCATAAAGGAATAACGGCTGACGGTGATGATTCCGTACCCCATGGACGCAAGTGCATTCTTGCGCTCCTCATCGATGGCGCGGTCTTCTTCCGCGTCATGATAAAAACCGTTGTATTCAATGTCTGTGCGAGATTTCTTTAGATACGCATCCATAAAAAACTTTTTGCGTCTCGTGAGATTCTTTGCGGCAGCGGTGACCTGCACCTCGTAATCGGTCTCAATTCCCTTAATACCAAGCCCTCCTTCGCTTTTGGGCAGCGTTAGCATCATGACAAATGCCGTTTCCATGGGAGACCGGCATCCGTCGCGTACACATTGGATCGCCTTTCGGGCAAGGGCCAAACCGTCGCATCTGGTAATGGAATTAAAGAACTGCTTTAACCTCTCGGTCGAGGTGAGCGCGAAACGCTCGGTATAGGAGGTGGAAGAGTCGGTTCCAAGGGAATAAGCGCCGCACAGTTCAAAGTAGTACTCCACTAGTTCGCGAAAAGAAAGATAGGTGGCGGCCTGAAGTGCGCAAAGCTCAACGCCAACAATGAAGATGCCATCTTTGAGCTCTATAAAGCGTGAGTTCGAGAATCGTTTTGAAGATACGTGGCATTGACAGTTCATTGCATAGCGCGCATTCCTGCGATCAAACACCATCACCTCGAGAGAACCATTTGCGTCGAGGGAAACATCATGTTTGGTGAGCCATTCTGCGGCTGCGTCAAGGAGCGTTCCGGTGGGACATGATCCGTAAATCGCGGCAGGGTTACAGGACTCGATGCCTTTCGCAGACACCGAATGCGCGGCCTGGTAGACCGCTTTTGCAGTGGTATGTGACAATACGATACTCATGCTATATATCGTGTCAGCTAATGCCGTGTTGATGGCGCTGAGTGAAAAAGTCGTTTTAGAGGTCTAACCAAATGCTGTCCAAAAGCTTGACGCAATTATGAGTTGGTATGCCCTAAATAAAAGTTTTCGCAGCTTAGCTATAGCATATAAATACTCAATTGCCGCACATTTGATAGTGATGCATCACCATCCGACAACGAATTACGTGTCGGGAATTGGCCGAAATCGTTCAAAAGGGGGTTCAGAATTTGTGATGGCAGATTTATTTGTGGAACGTAGGGCGGCCCCGCTGCGGGGTTTCCCGCTGCGAGGCCGCCCGTGATCTACGCCGGAGTTTGTCGTAGACGTTTCTACTTGGCAAACAGGTTCTTGAGGTTGAACTCGGCCTGAACCGTGCGGAGCATGAGGTCGGTGTCGTCGAGGCCCAGGTGCTGCTCGTTGGCGTCGGCGGCGAGGGTTCCACGGCGGCGCGCCCAGTTCTCGAGTGCGGCGGGCGCGGATTCGCGGGGGAGCGAGCGGACGTCGGCATCCAGGCTGCGGCAGATCTGGCGCGAGTCGATGACGATGATCTTGCCGGCGCGGCGTGCCTCGGCGTAACCGTCCAGGTGGATCTTGAACCAACTGTCCTCAAAGGCGGCGTTGTGCGCCATGTACGGGTACTTCTTCATAAGCTTGAGCAGCTGCTTCTGCAGTTCCTTGTTCTCGCGGAATGGCTTTTTGCCTTCGATGTCGTCCCAGGTGATGTGGTGGATATTCGACAACGGCACATCCTCGCCGCGGTAGATGTCGGGCAAACCGCAGTAGTGCGCCTCGGCGTCGTGCGGGACGGCGTCGCTGGTGAGCTCCATGATTTCCCAACCCACATTGATGATATAACCGCGCTCGGGTGCACGGCCGGTGGTCTCGATGTCGATGCCCAGCACCGTGCCTTGGATGGGCTTGCGAGCGTAGGCCACGCCGAGCGCGTCGCGGTCGCCGCGGATCTCGCGCATGACCGACGCGGCGGTGCGCTTTTGCATCTTGCCGATGGCGGCGCAGGTGTCGGCATCGGACAGGCCGCGCGAAAGCGTCGCGGGCGTCACGTTGCGCAGGCGCGCCTCGCCAATCTGGTCGCACAGGTCGCGGTTGCGGTCAGCCAGGTCGCGCACGGTGGCAAAGTCGAAGCTGGGGTCGCCCTCGGCGGTAAAGTACTCGGTTTCGAGCACCTTAAGGGCCTCCTCGCCCTTCTGGCGCTCGGACTCCATGGCGCCGTGATCGCCATAGATAAACATGGGAATAAACGGCTGGCGCTCGTATTCGAGTGCTTGTGAAACGTTCATATAACTGCTCCTTGGACGGGCCGTGTCGCGCGGCTCGGTGGCATTGAGTTATGGCGAGATGATAGTTTACCATGGGCAACTATTGGCATCGCGCCTAGGACAACTACAATACCCTAGTTGACCGCTAGGACTTTTACAATGCTGCCGAAAGACATGAAAGGTTCCATCCGTCATGGATTTGCTGATTGATATTCTGCTCGACGCCGGCAAGGACACGCTCTCGCTGGCGCCGTTTTTGTTGGTGACGTATCTTGCTCTCGAGACACTTGAGCACGTTGCGGGCGACCGCGTCAACGGCGCTATCAAGCGCGCCGGCGCTGCGGGTCCCGTGGCTGGCTCGCTGCTGGGCATTGTGCCGCAGTGCGGATTTTCGGCCATGGCAGCAACGCTGTACGCCGGCCGTGTCGTGACGCTGGGCACGCTGGTCGCCGTGTTCCTCTCGACCTCCGATGAGATGCTGCCGCTGTTGCTCGCCGAGCAGGTGCCCGTGCAGACCATGGCGATGCTTTTGGCTTCGAAGGCACTGATCGCGCTGGTCACGGGCTTTATCGTGGACGCGGCTATCCGCGGCCTTCGTCGTAATTCCCGCGCGCATGCGGCGATTTGCCGTACCGTGCTGGGGACCGCTGCCAATCCGGCTCATGTGAACTGCGCGCACGACGACCATACCGGGGGCGACATCATTGATGAAGTGGCCGAGGCGGGCGTGAGCGCCGACCACATCCACGAGTTGTGCGAGCGCGACCATTGCGGTTGCGATGAAGACGAGGACGAGCACGAACACGGGCATGGCCACGATCACGGTCATGAGGACGAGCATGAACACCATGATGGCCACGGTCACTCCCGCTCTCACGAGGGCGCGCCCCTCCTGTCGATTATTCGCAGCGCCATCTCGCACACCGTGCAGGTATCGGTATTCATTTTTCTGGTGACGCTGATTCTGGTCGCCGTGCTCGAGACCTTCGGCGAGTCCGCGATCGAGCAGTTCCTGCGTGGCAACGAGACGCTCGTCGTCCTGGGTTCGGCGCTTGTCGGCCTGATTCCCAACTGCTCGGCCAGCGTCGTCATCACACAACTGTACCTGGAAGGCGCGCTGCAGCTGGCCCCGATGCTCGCCGGCACGCTCATCTCTGCTGGTGTGGGCTACCTGGTGCTGTTCCGCACCAACCGCAGCGCCCGCGAAAACGTCCTGTTCCTGATCATGATGTACGTCATCGGTGCCGGCTGGGGCCTCATCCTCTCCGCCGTTGGCCTTTAAGTAGATTATTGGGACATGTCTTACGATCTACCCCTGTGACCAGGGCATTTCCGCTGCCAAAACAAAAAGGTAGATTTCCGGGCATGTCCCGAAAATCTACCTTGGTTAGCGCAGCAGCTCGGTGAGGTTGCGCTTAAAGCGGGCCCGGTCTTCGCTGGTAAATGCCGCCGGTCCGCGAGTGCGTCCCCCGGCGCGGCGTACCTTCTTTTCCTCGTGGCGAATAAACAGTTGCATGTCGATGGTCGCCTTATCGTAGACGCGCCCGCGCACGCCGATGGCGGCGGCATCGCGCCCGAGCACCATGCTCGCCAAGCCAATGTCCTGCGTCACGACTACGTCGCCCGCCTGCAGGCGTTCGACAATGGCAAAGTCGGCGCTGTCGGCGCCAACGCTCACATCGAGCGTCGTGACCCAAAAGCCGCGTCGCGCGTACTCGGCATCGCGCGGGTCGTCGCGGCGAATGTGCCGTTCCAGGTTTTGCGTGCTGTTGCCGGCGATAACAACGGCGACGCCCGCCCGCCGCGCGCAGTCAATCGACTCGCGCGTGACCGGGCAGGCGTCGGCATCAATAAAGAGCGTTCGCGGCATCTAGTGCACCAGTTTGCCAAATTGAATAGCGCGAACGATCAGCGTTACGCCAAACACCAGCAGCGCGGCGCCGCTAAAGATGACGAGCATCTTGGCCGACCATAGCGGATAGATAAACACGAACATGCCGGCGATGATGGAGAGTGCGCCGCTCAGGATAGCGAGGGTGCGGTTGGACGAAAGCTCGGACTCCAGAATGGACATGACACCTTCGACAATCCAGCCAAAGCCGGCTACGATAACCACCATCGTGGTGAGCGTCGCGGTCGAGAAGGCCTGGTTGCGCAGGATTATGACGCCGCCCAAGATAATGAGTAGGTTGGAGATGATGCTCGTCACGCGCCAGCCGGTGGGCAGCAGCGGCTCAAAAATGGCAGTGAACAGCCTGATGGCAGCAGTGATTACAAAGTAAAAACCCAGGACAGTCGTCAAAAAGACGAGGGACTTGGCGGGTGCAAAAAGCAGCGCGATACCAGCAATGAGCGCCAAGACGCCCGTGATGGCGTAAATCCAGCGCACGGCCTTGACGGCCTTGCCTGCCATGCTTTTCTCGTCAAATCCAAACTGGCTCGATTTTTGGTCATCGTTCTTAAAGATGCCCATAATGTCTCCTTTCCGTGCGGCGTAAGCCTTGATCGTTACAACCAGTATCGCCTAAAGGCGCTGGCGTATGGGTCGGGGAGGGCGAAACGTAACCCAAAGGTCCCGAATTGTTTCCGTTGTTCCCCACGTCGCAATTTTCTATTCAACAGGTGTAGAACATTGCAGCCCTGTTCGTTATTGCCTACGTTTTAGGTTAGATTTTCCTAAGAACAATTGCCCGAAATTGGGGGTCCCTATGAACGAAGCAGTTCCCGCAGCGCCGGTAAGCGCTGAGTCGATGGCAAAGCAGGGTTGCGAAAAGCTCGGCTTGGACGCGTTTGATGCGTTGGTTCGCTGCGCCCGCACGTGCCGTCGCTTTGACGAGTCCATGCGCGTGCCGCGTGAGCTTTTGCTTGAGCTGGCGGAGCTGGCGCACCTGACTCCCTGTGGTGCCAATGCTCAGCGTCTGCGTTTTCATGTGGTAAGCGGTGCAGAGGACTGCGCGCGTGTATTTGACGAGCTTGCATGGGCCGGTGCGCTCAAGGATTGGCCGGGTCCCGATGAGGGCGAGCGCCCGACCGGCTACATCGCGATTCTTGCTGAGCGCGCCGTTCCGGGCAAGCCAGCCGCTCCCATTACCGAGGTCGACACGGGCATTGCCGCGCAGACGATGATGCTCGCCGCCCGCAGCGCCACGCCCGAGGTGGCAGCCTGTATGTTCAAGGCCTTTACGCCCCGCGCGATCGATGCCATGGGGCTCGATAACGACAAATATGAGCTCAAGCTGATCATGGCGTTTGGCGTTCCGGCCGAGACTCAAGTTATCGATGCGATCGATTCCAACCCCGACGGCTCTATTAATTACTGGCGTGACGAGGCGCAGGTGCACCACGTACCCAAGCGCCCGCTTGCCGACGTACTGGTGTAGCTGAGCGTCACCGTGGTGTGATCCGGCGGTAAACCACCACAAAGGTACCTGTCCCCTTTGCGGTGGTGCGAGGGGAGGACGTGTGGCAGATTTGTATTTGGTGCGGCATGGGCAGACTGAGCTCAATGTGCAGAACATTTTGCAGGGTGGGCACGATTCGCCGCTTACGGCGCGCGGGCGCGAGCAGGCGCTGGCGACGCGCGCGGCGTTTGAGGCGCGTGGCGTGACCTTTGACCGTGTGTATTCCTCGCCGTTGGGCCGGGCGCGGCATACGGCTGAGCTAATTGCTGGTGAGGGCTGCTCGATAGAGCTGGTCGATGACCTGCGCGAGTGGCATTTGGGCTCGCTGGAGGGTACATCAAATCGCGAGATGCCGCCGCAGCCCTGGGGTGATTATCCGGTGGCCTTTGGTGGCGAGTCTGAAGGCGAGCTCCAGTCGCGCATGGTCGCGGCGCTGTCCCACATCATGGCCAGGCCGCAGCACGACTGTGTGCTGGCAGTCTCCCACGGCTCTTCCTGCCAGGAGTTTCTTGAGTATGTGACTGGCAGGGGAGAGCTACCCGACAACGGTGCCGTGCTTCATTTTGGCTATTGCGACGGTGCGTTTTCGCTCCTTGATTGGTAACGAACGAAAGGACCCCTATGAATAAAGACCTGTATCTGGTTCGTCATGGGCAGACAATATTCAACCTTAAGCGCATCATTCAGGGTTGGAGTGACTCGCCGCTCACGCAGTTGGGTTGCGACCAGGCGGCGCGCGCCGGCATGTTTTTACGTGCGCGCGGCATTGAGCCCGATCATGCCTACACCTCCACGCTTCATCGCACCGAGCAGACTATCGCCAACTTGTGGCCGGGCTTGGCGTACGAGCGCCTGGACGGCCTGCGTGAGTGGTTCTTTGGCGACTTTGAGGCCGAGCGCGTGATGCTCATGCCCGAGCGCCCGTGGCGCGACTTCTATCGCCAGTTTGGCGGCGAGGGCCAGATGCAGGTGCGCGAGCGCATGGTGGCGACGCTGACCGAGCTTATGCAGCGTCCGGACCATACGTGCGTGCTCGCGGTAAGCCATGGCTCGGCCATCAAGGAGTTTTTGGATCACGTGAGGGGAGCGGCGGCCGACGAGCACGAGCGCGTGCCGGGCAACTGCTCGGTGCTGCACTTTGTGTTTGACGACGAGGCCGGTACGTTTGAGCTGATTGAGATTTTTACGCAGGAGGATTACGCGCGCGAGCTGGGGCTTGAACCGCTTGTGGCTACTGCAGGTCCGCAGCGCGGATAACGCGAGCGTGGCGGCACGGGTCGCCGGCATTACTTCTCGACGCAAAAGGGGCGGAGATGCATGTACCTGCTGCATCTCCGCCCCCTGTTTGTTGAGCTGCCGATTTTTGTGCTGGGCGGTCTGGTCTTGCTAGAACCGCGCGACCTGGTGCGTGAGCAGACCTGTCGGAACCTGCGGTGCGGCGCCGCTGACCGGCGCGGCGGGGAAGAGCACGGCAACGGTAAAGTTGAACGGCTCCTTGCCGGTGTACGTTCCGGCGGAACGGGCCTCATCGGCCAGGAGCTGTGATACCCCGACTAGTGCGCCAGCGTAGGCAGGGTCGTCGGCCAGTACCGGCTCCGGCGCCTGGTCGAGCATGGCACGGATGGCGCCGACGGCGTCCTCGCGCTTAACCTCCCACACGCGGTGTGTAATGCCCGCAGGATCGGTGACGGCGTAGAGCGAGGCGCCCTCTTTGGCGGCGCCCAGGATGATATCCATGACGGGCGAGGCCTCGTAGGCGAGCGTTACGGGACGGGGCTGTACCTTGAGGTCGGCGAATGCGCGCGCAGCGGCGGCCGTATCGGCGGCAACCGCGTCGCCGCCCGCCAGCGCACCAACCGGGCAGATCGCCACAACGCCCGTCACGCGCCCCGGCTCCCCCGAGCATTCGTACACGTAATACGCCGCACCCGGGTCCTTGAGCATCAGGCCATCGGCAATGGCTCCGCGCAGAGCATCGTTGCCGCTCAGGATGCTGCCCATTGCGGGCAACGCCTCGAGCACGCGGTCCTGAGCCGGGCGGATGCAGGGAAACGGAAGTGCTTTCATGGGCGGTCCTAACGCACGAGTTGGTTTGTTCGCGGCTTATTATGCCCCAACTTGGCCATCCGCGCCCCAGAGCGTGTTGTCGGCGAGCGCGATGAGCACACTCTGGCAGCGAACGATGTCGGCGTGGGGCACATATTCGTTGGGCTTGTGGGCGAGTGCGAGCGAGCCTGGGCCATAGCTCATGCAGCTACGGTTACCCGTCTTGCCGGCAATGACGGCAGTGTCGGTGTAGCCGGTAAAGAAGCCGACGGTCGTGTCCGTGCCCGTTACATCGTCTGCTGCGCACTTGAGTGCAGCTAGAAGGGGAGAGACCGGATCGCGCTCGATAGCGGGGCGGTCGCCCGTCACGGCGTAGCTGCCGTGGCAACCGGGAACCGCGGCCTCGGCGGCGGCAATAGCATGCTCGACCATATTGATTGCGGCGGCCGTATCGGTCGGCGGGGTCAGACGCATGTCGACCCAGACTTTGGCGCGGTCGGGCACGACATAGGGGCGATATCCGCCCTCGATTTGGCCAAACGTGATGGTCGAAGGCCCCAGCTCATCGTGCGCGGGCAGCGCCACAAACGCGCGACGGAGCGAACACACGACCTCGGCCATGGCGGCGACGGCATCCGCGCCCTTCCACGGCTGGCTCGCATGCGCCGTTACGCCAGCCATTTCAATCTCGAACCACGTGCGCCCCTTGTGCGCCACCTGGATCTGTCCGTCGGTGGGCTCGGTGTCCAGCACCCATTCACGCGAGCCGACCCAGCCGGCATCGATGGCTGCCTCTGAGCCGCGCATAAAGTCCTCCTCGTCGACCGAGCAAATGAGTGAGAAGCCACGGCGGGGCAGCTCGCCTTCTGCCGCCACGCGCTCGAGCGTATGGACCAGTGCGGCAATGGCGCAGGCCAGGCCACCCTTCATATCGCAGGCACCGCGGCCATAGAGTTTATCGTTGCGCACGATCGCTCCGAGCGGCGGAATGTCCGCGTCCCAGCCATCGCCCAGGGTGACGGTATCCATGTGGCAGATGTAGATGAGTCGCGCCTCGTCGCTTTGGCCCGGCACGGTGACCATTAGATTGCGGCGTCCGGGGAGTACTTCGTGCTCTGCAATCTGCACGGCATCGAGTACCGGATGGCTCAGCTGCGCCAACCGTTCCTCAACCAACGCTTTGATATAGTGTTCAATCTCGCCCTCATACGCACCTGGGTCGGAACTGTCGATCCGCACGAGCCCCTGCGTAAGCCGCCAAGCAAAATCTGTATCAACCATAGGTACCTCACAGATAGTTAGGTCAACATACAGATTATATGCCAAGAAGCGGCTCGGTGCACTTAATGGAGCGCTCACAAAAACGGGGGCGCCTCTCGTGCGAAAGGCACCCCCGCGGGCATTCAATGTCAGTGACGGGCAGGCCACATGGGGAGCTGCCCGTCAGGTCAGTCGGCGCTACTTGATCACGCGCACGCGATACATCGACGGAATCTGCTTGAGCGCCTCGATGGTGCTGCTGTCCAGGTGCTCGTCGGTGTCGAACATGGTGTAGGCGTTCTCGCCGGCAGACTCGTTGGTCATACGCTGCACGTTGGCATTGTCCTTGGCCAGGATTGCCGTGATCTGGCCGATCATGTTGGGCACGTTGGCGTGCAGACAGGCGATGCGGCTTGCGGCGCGCGCCTTGCCCATGCTGCAGGCGGGGTAGTTGACGCTGTGGGCGATGTTACCGTTCTCCAGGTAATCCTTGAGCTCGCTGATGGCCATATCGGCGCAGTTGGCCTCGGCCTCGCCGGTGCCGGCGCCCGAGTGCGTGGTGATAAACGTGTTCGGCATCTTGACAGTCTTGGGCGTGGCAAAGTCGCAGCTAAACCAGCTGAGCTTGCCCTCGCACAGGGCGGCGTCGACGGCGTCCTCGTCAATGATGGTCTCGCGTGCGTAGTTGATGAGCACGGCTCCCGGGGCCAGCAGGTTAATCTGCTCGGTGCTGATCATGCCGATGGTGTCTGCCTTGCTGGGCACGTGCACGGTAAGGTAGTCGCAGCCGCGGCACAGATCCTCGAGCGTGCCCACGCGCTGCACCTCGCGGCTCAGCACCCACGCGTGCTCAACGGAAATGAACGGGTCGTAGCCGTAGACGTCCATGCCCAGATCGACGCAGGCGTTGGCGACCTTGGAGCCCACGTTGCCCAGACCGATGACGCCGATGCGCTTGCCCTTGAGCTCGCGGCCCACAAAGGCCTTCTTGGCCTTTTCGGCATCGACCTGAATCTCGGGGTCGTCGGCGTTGTCGCGCACCCAGTTCATCGACTGTACTACGCCGCGGCTCGAGAGCACCAGCATGCCCAGGACGAGCTCCTTGACGGCATTGCTATTGGCGCCGGGGGAGTTAAAGACGACGACGCCCTTCTTGGCGTACTCCTCGACGGGGATGTTGTTGACGCCGGCGCCGCAGCGGGCGATGGCGCGGATGCCCTCGGGCAGCTCGTAGCCGTGCAGGTCGGTCGAGCGCATCAGGATGGCGTCGGCCTCTTCGGCGGTGCTCACAAATTCGTAGCCCTCGCCAAACTCGACTTTGCCGTCTTTAGTGATGTCGTCGATGGTCTTAATCTTACGCATGGAAAAACTCCTTAGCAGGTTTTGATCTAAACAGGTTGGTCTGAGGTGGCTGGTCGGCCCGCGTGCTGCGGGCTAGTTAGATCGCGGACTCAAACTATGCTGCGCTTCGAAGTCCTTCATGTACGTGGCCAGCGCCTGCACGTCCTCCATGGTGACGGCGTTGTACACGCTGGCGCGCATGCCGCCGACGAGGCGATGGCCCTTGACGTTTTGGATCTGGTGCTCTGCCGCGCCCGCGACAAAGGCGGCGTCGAGCTCGGCATCGCCGGTACGGAACGTGACGTTGGCGATGGAGCGACTGTCTGTCTGCGCGGTGCCGTGGAATAGTTTGCTGTTCTCGAGCAGGTCGTAGAGCAGGTTGGCCTTGGCCCAGTTGCGCTCGGCCATGGCGGCAAGTCCGCCGGTCTGCTCAACCCAACGGAACACCTTGCCGCATACGTAGATGCCAAAGGTGTTGGGCGTGTTGAGCATGGAGCCCTTGGCGGCCTGGGTCTTAAGGTCCATGTACTGCGGCGTCTGCGCAAAGGCGGGGCCTTCGGCGATCAGGTCGTCGCGCACGATAACCACGGTGACGCCCGCGGCGCCGGCGTTTTTCTGCGCGCCGGCGTAAATGAGCCCGTAGCGCTCGACGTCGAGCGGCTGCGACAGAAAGCAGCTCGAGACATCGGCGACCAGCGGCACGTCGCCGCAATCGGGCAGCTCGTGGAACATGGTGCCAAAGATGGTGTTGTTCTGGCAGATGTAGACGTAGTCGAGCCCGTTGCTTGCGGCCTCGGCGGCAATGCGCGCGTTGACGTCGGCCATGGTGGGTATGCGGTCGAAATTGGTGTCCTTGGAGCTCGCGAGCAGCACGGCCTCGCCGTACTTGGCGGCCTCTTTGTACGCCTTGTTGGCAAAGTTGCCGGTCACGACGTAGCCGGCGCGGCCGCGGCGCATGAGGTTCATGGGGATGCCCGCAAACTGCAGCGTGGCGCCGCCCTGCAAAAACAGGACACGGTAGTTGTCGGGGATGCTCAGCAGACGACGCAGGGTTGCCTCGACGTCGTCGATAATCTGCTGGTACATGCTAGATCGATGGCTCATCTCGAGCACGGACATGCCACAACCGCGGTAGTCCATCATCTCGTCGGCGATCTCGGCGAGCACGCTTGTGGGCAGTGCAGCCGGGCCAGCTGAGAAGTTGTGCACACGTGCCATCTTCTAGTTCCCCCTCGTAGTCGTTTGAACGTTCGGGATACTTTAGCACAGTGGAGCGCCAGGCGCGACCGCATCACGGTAAAACTCGACTGCGCCGCTATGATTTGCAGGATGGTTACATGGGGGAGGGGTGCTTTACTCCTCAGGCAAATCCAAATCTGCGAGCGAAGGCATGAGGCTTTCTAGGCGCTTGATCTCTTCGTCGCAAATTAGCTACCTCCTGCCCGCTACGACGCGAGCGTGGCGATGACGGCTTCGTCGCCGGCGTATATTAGGGTGTTGCCGTCGGGGATGATCGTTTGGCCTTCGCGCTTGAGCATCACCACAATAAACGGATGCTTGCCTTGCGGCACATCGCGCAGGCGCTGGCCGGCCAGGTGACCGTGGGGCGTCACGGTGACCTCGCGCAGCGTAACCTCGGCACGCTCTTCAAACGTCGGGGCAGCCATCACCAATAGGTCGCCTTCCTCAATTACGGTATCGCCGTTGGGCAACACCGGGTGCGCACCGTCGCGCAGTACCAGGACCACCAGCATGTTCGTTGCGCTGCCAATGTCGGCGAGCGAGCGTCCGGCAAACGGATGTCCAGCGCCTACTTTGAGCTTGACGAACGACATGCCGTCTTCGTCGCGGTAGTCGTTAAAGGTGCGACGCACGTCGCCGGTCGCATCGATCATATCGAGCTTCTTCGCCACCGCCGGCAGCAGCGAGCCCTGCACCACAATGCTCGACACGGCAATCGCAAACACCAGGTCAAATAGGTCGTGTCCGCCGGGAACGCCGGCCACTACGGCAAAGAGACTAAAGACGACCGAAGCCGCTCCGCGTAGGCCCGCCCAGCTTACGAGCGCGACCTGGCGGGGATTCGTCTTAAAGGGCGCTAGGAGCACGCCGACGGCGATGGGGCGGCTCACGAAGAGCATGAACGCCATGAGTGCCAGGCCCGGCAGCAGCATCTGCGGCAGGCGTGCGGGCGTTACGAGCAGGCCGAGCAAGAAGAAGATCGTCATCTCGGCCATCTCGGTGAGGGTGTCAAAGAAGTGCGCCATCTCGACTTTGCCGGTGATGTCGCTGGCGCCCAGCACAATGCCGGCCAGGTATACAGCCAAAAAGCCGTTGCCGCCCAGGTAGCTCGGCAGCGCGTAGGCGACGATGGCCACGGCGAACAAATAGATGGTCTGCGCGCCCTCGGCCGTTGCGTGCGCGCGTTCAATCAGGCGGCCCGCCGCCCAGCCGATGGCGAGGCCCAGGCCCACGCCCAGGATAATCTGCTTGGCCAGCAGAACGGGGATGTTAATGTCGCCGCCCGCCGCGAGTGTGGCGAGCACGGCGGTGAGCATGTAGGCGACGGGGTCGTTGGAGCCCGATTCGACCTCGAGCAGCGAGTCGGTGCCGCCCCTCAGCGACAGGCTGTGCTCGCGCAGAACGCTAAAGACGCTGGCCGCGTCGGTGGATGCCACGACCGAGCCCAGCAGCAGGCCGCCGATCCAGTCGAAGCCCAGCGCAAAGTGGGCGAACACGCCGGTGATTCCGGCAGTGATGACGACGCCGAGCGTGCTCAGCAGCACTGCGGGCGCTGCGACGGGCTTGGCACGGTCGATGTTGGTGTTAAAGCCGCCATAGAACATGATGAACAGCAGCGCCGTGCTGCAGACGGTTTCGGTGAGCGCGTAGTCGCTAAAGTCGATGTGCGCCGGGCCGTTGACGCCCAACAGCATGCCGAGAGCGATAAAGATGAGCAGGGTGGGGAAGGGGAGTTTTTTGCCGACGGGTTTGATGGTCAGGCACAAAATGATGACGAGGCCGATAAAGAGAAGGATCTGGTTCATGGATGGTGTCCGCTCCTGGTTGGTTGGCGTGGCACGGTCAGTTGCCTGCGGTTATTTGTACCCAAAGATGGTGGGTTTATGGGGTTGGATTGCGGGCGTGCGCGATATCGTCATAGATGGCTGCCGTCTTTGCCTCTGCTTGGAAACCCTTTCCAGCTTTATTGCAACGGAGTACAATGGGTAACGTTTAAGTTCAACTTGAAGTTTTAGTTGCGGCGCCGGGCTTCGGCCGCAATGCAAGGAGAGGCGTACCATGGCGATCTATGTGACATCTGATGCTCACGGGCACGTGCGTGCGCTTGACGAGGCCCTGTCTAAGATCTCGTTGACGTCCGACGACACGCTGTACGTGCTGGGCGACATGATCGATCGCGGGCCCGATCCGGTCGGCGTTATTAAGCTCGTGCGCTCGCTGCCCAACGCCCACGTGCTCAAGGGTAATCACGAGCAGATCATGCTCGATGCCATCATTGGTCAGGATCCGCTCGATGCCGAGACCTGGGATATCAACGGTGGTTGGACGACGCGCGAGCAGCTCAACGACATGGAATTTGAGGCATACGAGGAGCTCGTGCGATGGATGGCCGCGCTGCCGCTCTACGCAGTGGTCGAGACCGAGGAGCGCCCGTATCTGCTGGTACATGCTGGAATCGAGATGAAGGCGGCGCGCGCGTTTTTGCTTGAGCATGGCGTCGATTGTGCCGATGGCGTTGGAGCGGTGGGTGCCGATCGCGAGCTGCTGCAGCAGATGCTCGCGGTGCAGTCGTCCGATGACCTGCTGTGGATTCGTCATGGCTATTGGGATGCGTCGACCGGGCTGCTTTCTGCCGAGGGCAAGGGCCCGGTCGTGGTGAGCGGTCACACGCCCACGGTATCGCTTGGGCGCTATTGCGAGGTCGGTGGTCTGGCGGGGCTCGATGAGGAATCGGGACGCGGGCAGATCGTGCGCTTGGGCGGCGAGGACACTGCTGGTGTGCCCGATCGCATCGACATCGACTGCGCCGCCGCCACCGGCTCCGAGTTCGGCCGCGTGGGCATCCTGCGCCTGGACGACGGGGCCGAGTTCTACGCGAACATCAACCCGGGCGAATAACCTTGTTCCGCCGATCTACCGTAGCTAATTTGGGACGGGGCTTTTTTGACTACTTTCGGAGAGTAGCGCCTTCTTGCTCGGTAAGCGCTAGAAATGAGGAGCGTCTGCGTCCTCGACAGCGCGAAAATGCTCGAAAAACCGTCGCAACGGAGTCAAACGACGTCGCGGCGGTTCTTTTTTGGCTGCCCGCTTGCTAAGTGAGTAGACTTTTTTGGAAATGCCGAGCACCCAACATATTTGCCTCAATAAAACCGCAGGTCACAGACTTGTGCTCTGTTGGTGTGGTCGGGGATTCGGTAAAAGTCTACTCACTTAGTTTTGCGTGATGAATATTGTCCGCAACGAGACCCCAGCCGGGGTGATTCCACCGCAAATTAGCTGCTCCCATCGCCGCAATTAGGCGCCGTACGGATTCCGGTCCCTCTCGATGCGTTGGCGGATGTGGGCGTACTCGATAATCAACAGTACCAGCAGTAGGGCCATGATGGCTAGGTAGCTCACGACGGCGCCCATCAGGCCGAGCAGATTGATCAGAATCACCGGGAGCACCACGCTCACGGCAAAGCAGATCAGGTAGATCTTGGTGACGTCTCCAGCGTGGCGCAGCACCGTGATGATGGCGTAGATAAAGTCGATGGCCGCGGTGACGCCGCCGGCGACGACCATCAGCAGCGCCAGCGTACGGTAGCGTTCAAAGCTGAGACCGTACATAAAGCTCATGAGGGGAATACCGGGACCTGCCATAAATGCGGCGCACACGCCGGTGATGACCACGATCAGCGCCATAACGGCAACAATAATCAGGTCAAAGCGGCGACGCTTGCGCGGATTCGCCCAAATGCTCGACAGACGCAGGAGCTGCGGTTTATAGATAAATCCAATGCTCAACAAAATTCCCTGCGCCGGAAAGAACAGGGCATTAAAGTACAGCTGATACTTGTAGGCCAGCGCGCCTTCCATCACGAACTTGGGCATGCTCTCGATAAGGTTAAACAGGAACAGTGCGCCAAAGAGCGGGGCGCACTGGATAAACAGGTGGCCAGCCTCGCGCAGGCTCATGCGGCGTGATTTTTCGGTCTCGAGCAGGGCGAGCGGGGCGGTGACCAGCACGAGCGAGGCAATCGCGGCGATGCCCATGGCCATGGCCGCGATGGGCATGCTGCGCGTGAGGAACAGCGCCACGCTGAAGACCGCGATGACGCCGACGGAGCGTAGCGTTTGACTCATTCCAGCCAAGTAGAGCTTGTCGGCCTGCTGCAGGCGGCCTTCGTACACGTCGGCGACGCCGTCGATGACCTTATACAGGTAGACGCCCAGGCCGATCGTCGCCATCTGCGCGTCATAGCCGCGGGCGCTGCTATACATGAGGCCGCAGCCTAGGGCGAGCGCTCCGCAGATCCAACGATTGAGCTGGTAGGAGGCGAAGGAGGTTTTTTCGTCGATGTCCGAGACCTGAAAGTTGCGCACGCCGTAGTTGCACGCGATCATGATGAGCGTGCCGGTAACAAAGGCGATGGAGAACTTGCCGGCCTCCTCGGCGCCCACGAGCTGCGTCGACACAATGGTGAGCAGCGGAAACGCCATGCCCCATACGGCGGTGCCCAGGGTGTTCCAAAGATAGTCGCGACTGGTGGCGTGCTCCTCGTATTCCGCTTCCTGCATGGAGAAGCCGCCGCCGTAGACGGCGCCGAGCAGACGGTTCCACCAAGCGTTGACCATGCGGCGGACGGGGCCGGGCTTGCGATCGCGTTCGCGCCGGCGACGTGTGGCTTGGCTGCTATCGGGCCCGCCGGCGTTGCGCTGACTCAGCTCTTGGATGCGTGCGAGTTCCTCGGCAGTGTGCGAGGCAGGGAAGAGGCCGTTCTCGATGCGGCCGCCTTGGGCCTTCGCGGCGCCGTCTCTCGATGCAGCGGGGTTGGAGACGCCGTTGCGGCGGGCGATGGCGCGGCGAATGCTATCGAGGGGCGTGATGCTCAAAGCGGAGTCCTTTCTATTGCTGCGCTTTAGTATAGACGCGACGGTGTTCGTTCGTGTTTTTGAACGGATTGTTCAATAATTTCGGCGGGCGGCTGTAATTTGTCGGTAAACGTGCGGTATCCTGTTGAAGTTTTGTGACACCCCCGATGCCGCCCACGCGGTACCAAGGAGCTTTTACCTATGGACGTCGCCGCATTCTTACTGGCTCTTGTGCCGATTATTTGGCTGGTCGTGATGCTGCTGTGCTTTAAATGGCCAGCTTGGAAGGCCGCTATCGGATCGTTTGTCCTTTCGTGCCTGCTTGCCTTCGCATGGTGGCACCTGCCGGCAGCGCAGATCGCGACCGCCTCGCTCGAAGGTTTTTTGATGGCTCTGTGGCCCATCGTCCTGGTGATCATCGCCGCGGTGTTCACGTATAACCTGTGCGTTCGTACGGGCGCCATGGACGTGATCGGCAGCATGATCACCTCCATCAGCAGCGACCGCCGTCTGCTGGCGCTGCTCGTGGCTTGGTGCTTCGGTGGCTTTATGGAGGGCATGGCCGGCTTCGGTACCGCTGTCGCCATTCCCGCCGGCATGCTCGCGGGCCTGGGCTTTGAGGCCGTGCCTGCCGTGCTCATCTGCCTGCTGGCCAACGGCGTGCCCACGCCCTACGGCTCCATCGGCATCCCCACGGTGTCCGTTGCCGACCTGGTGGGTTTGGATTCCCTTCACCTAGCGACCGTTCAGCTGGTGCAGCTCGCACCGTTCTTTGTGGTGATGCCGCTATTTATTGTGCTGGTTGCGGGCCGTGTTGCCGATGACCAGGGCAATGCCGCGAGTGTGGGCGAGCGCCTGCACGGTGTTGCCGGCGTGGCGTTGCTCTCCGGCGTGTCGTTTGTCGGCGCGGCTTTGGTCGTTGCCATGTTTGTGGGTCCCGAGCTGGCCGTGGTCGTAGGATCTATCGTATCGCTCGCGCTGACCGCCGCGCTTGCCATGCGTGCCGAGAAGTCCGGCCACTTGGATGCGCGCTTCCACATGAATATCGAGGCGGGGAAGAAGCTCACCGTTAAATCGGCGCTTTCGGCCTGGTCGTGCTTCATTCTGATTTTTGTACTGCTGCTGGGTACGTCCAACCTGGTGCCCGCCGTGCATGCCGCGCTTGCGCCCTTTGCAAGCCACGTGCAGGTGTATTGCGGCGAGAACCCCGGTACGCTTACGTTTTCGTGGATTAACACACCGGGTGTTTGGATCTTCCTGGCCGCGTTTGTCGGCGGTGCCATTCAGGGCGCTTCGCCGCGCATGATGGGCGAGGTGCTGGTCGCGACTGTGAAGCAGATGACGCCGACGGTGATCACGATGCTTTCGGTACTGGGCTGCGCCAAGGTGATGGGCTATGCCGGCATGATTTCGTCGATCAGTGCGTTTTGCATTGCGGTCGCCGGCGGTCTCTACCCGATTCTGGCTCCGTGGATCGGCGCAGTCGGTGCGTTCGTGACCGGCTCGGGCACGTCCTCGGGCATGCTGTTTGGTCCCATTCAGAGCCAGGCCGCCACTGCGCTGGGTGTGAGCGACTACTGGATGGTCGCATTGAACGCCCTGGGCGTCGCCGCTGGTAAGATGATCTCGCCGCAGACCCTCGCCATTGGTCTTGCCGCCGTGCACGTGCGCGGTAAGGATGCCGAGCTCCTGGGCGCGGTGCTGCCCTACGCTGCCGGCATGCTGGTCCTGATGAGCGCCATAGCCATGCTCGGCCAAGGCCTGCCGCTGTAGTCGGCACTTAGGGACGTTCCTTATGTGCCGGCACTTTGGGAACGTCCCTAAGTGCCGGCATCCGGGGACACTCCTTGAATGTTGCCTGTTCAAGAGTGTCCCCAATGACTAGTCGTTTAAGAACGTCCCCAATGACTGGGCCGCTTGCCTGCGATTTTTGACCGTTGGGCGGGCTTGCCGCCCTTGCCGCAAAAACGTTTTTGCATATCGGGTACAACGGGCTTTACGTGAGTAAAGTGCGCGTCGCGTCCACGTGTCGCGTTTTTAAAGGAGGCCCCATGCCTGGTGTTACCCCTGCAGAAGTTCTGTCCAACTTTGGTATTACGCTCGTTGAAGATCCCGCCGAGAATCAACCCCGTCTGCTGGTGGACCTGCCGGCGGCAGAGCTTGTCGAGCACGCTATTCGTCGCAAAGAGGGCCGTATGGCTTCTAATGGCGCGCTCGTGATCGAGACGGGGGAGCGCACTGGTCGTTCGCCCAACGATCGTTTTATCGTTGACACCCCCGATGTTCACGACAAGATCGCCTGGGGTGCGGTCAACCGCCCACTGTCCGTCGAGAGCTATGAGGCCATCAAGGCCGGCATCGTCGACTATCTCAACGAGCGCGACGTGTTCGTCACGCGCGGCATGGCGGGCGCTGACCGCAACCACACGCGTCGCCTGCTTGTTGCCTGCGAGCGTGCCAGCCAGGCACTCTTCATTAAGCAAATGCTCGCCCGTCCGCTCGCCCGCGAAATCGCGCGCACCGGCGAGCCCGACTTCTGCGTGCTCGCAGCGCCCGGTTACCAGTGCGATCCTGCCATCAAGGGCCTCAACTCCAGCGCCGCCGTGGTCATCAACTTCCAGGAACGCGTGATTCTGGTCGCCGGCACCGGCTACTCCGGCGAGATTAAAAAGTCGATCTTTAGCGTCATGAACTATCTGCTGCCCGTCGAGGATGACGTGCTGCCCATGCACTGCTCGGCCAGCATGGATCCCGTCACGCACGAGACTGCCGTGTTCTTTGGCCTGTCCGGCACGGGCAAGACCACGCTTTCTGCCAACCCCACGCGCCTGCTGATCGGCGACGACGAGCACGGCTGGTCCGACATGGGCATCTTCAACATCGAAGGTGGCTGCTACGCCAAATGCGAGGGCCTGGACGCGTTCCACGAGCCCGAGATCTTCAACGCTGTCCGCTTTGGCGCGATCTGCGAAAACGTGGTGCTCGACGAGAACCGCAAGCCCAACTACGACGACATCTCGATCACGCACAACACGCGCGTGGCATACCCTGTGGAGCACATTCCCAACGCGTGGACCAAGGGCATGGGCACCACTCCAGGCGTCGTGCTCTTCCTGACCTGCGATGCCTTTGGCGTGCTGCCGCCCATCTCGCGCCTGACGGCCGACGCCGCCATGTATCACTTTGTGACGGGCTTTACGGCCAAGATCCCCGGCACCGAGGTCGGCGTCACCGAGCCCACGCCCACGTTCTCTTCGCTGTTTGGCGAGCCGTTTATGCCGCTCGACCCCATGGTCTATGCCAAGATGCTCGGTGAGCGCATCGCCGACGGCCGCACGCGTGTGTACCTGGTCAACACCGGCTGGATCGGCGGCGGCTACGGCGTGGGTCATCGCATCGAGCTGGCCTACACGCGCTCCCTGGTCGCGCGCGCCCTCGACGGCACCATCGAGGACAGCGAGTTCGTGCACGACGACATCTTTAACGTCGACATTCCCACCACGTGCCACGGCGTGCCCGACGGCATCCTGGTGCCGCGTCAGTACTGGCAAAGCACCGCGCGCTACGACGAGGCCGCGCACAACCTGGCTGTGATGTTCGAGGAGAACTTTGAGAAGAAGTACTCGCACCTGCCCGATTCCGTAAAGGCCGCCGGCCCGCACGCCCAGGTGCCCGCCGAGGCTCGTCACCGCGGCCGCGGCCTGCTGGGACTCCGCCTGTAACCACCACAAAGGGGACAGGCACCTTTGTGGTGGTTTTGCTCGAGCGGATAACTCGGGTTACAATACGCCTGACATATCGCCCCCTTCTCCGGATGGGGGCAGCGTAAGCGCTCTTGTGGCGGCACCGTAGGACTTTGAAGGTGGCCGTCGTAAGGGCGCTTTTTGTTTAGGCGCCCGCATTCGGGTGCACGCTATGAAGGGAGAGCACATGAAGAGTTTTGTTGCCGAGGATTCGTTTTGGGAGTTGTTCCCGCAGGCGGCTATCGGAGTTGTGGTCGTAAAGGGCATGAAGCCCGCGGCACAGATTCCCCAGGAAGACGTGGATGCGATCGCCGCGTTGCTCGACCGCGCCAACATTGATGCGGAGCGTCACCTGACGAGCGACACCATCAGCGAGAACGCGCCGGTCAAGGCGTGGCGTGAGGCGTATCGTCAGTTTAAGACCAAGAAGGGTGCGCGGTGCTCCATCGAGAACCTGCTCAAGCGCGTGCTCAAAGGCAAGCCGGTCGGCCACATCACGCCGGCGGTGGACATCTACAATACGGTTTCGCTGACCTACGCGCTGCCCGTGGGCGGTGAGGATCTGCATGCTATTGAGGGTAATTTGCGCCTGACGGTGACCGACGGCGGCGACGCGTTCCTGCCGCTTGGTGAGGAGACGGACGATCCGACGCTGCCCGGTGAGCTTGCCTATATCGATGACGCGGGTGCTGTGTGCCGTTGCTGGAACTGGCGCGACGGCGTTCGCACGGCGCTGTCCGACGATTCGGCGGACGCTTTCCTGGCGATTGAGTGCGTGGAGCCCGAGCGGATGGGGGATTGCCAGGCCGCAATCGATCGCCTTGCTGAGTTGCTTGAGCGTTATCTTGGCGCCACAGTTGTCGTCAAGACGCTGGTGACGCACGAGAATCCGTGCGTGGAGCTGTAGGAATTCCTGCGGCCCGCGTTCCTCGTAAACCACCACAAAGGGGGACAGGCGCCTTTGTGGTGGTTTTTATGTTGATGGGTTAACAAATGGGATATCTGGGTATGGAGGACTCCTCGGTACGGCTAAGATGTTTACCCGTTAGCATCATGCAAGCGAAAGGCGGTCGTCTCACATGCAGCAGAACGACGAGACACGTTTTGAGGACTTTGTCGGACTGATTAGCGGCCTCTACAAGGAGATCCAGCGCATCAAGACGTCCGAGGGCGCAAGGCTGGGCCTCAAGGGCTCCGACGTCATGTGCCTGTACTATCTGGAGCGCAGCAAGGACGGCCTGACCGGTGCCGACCTCGCCCGCATGGCCGGCGTGACCCGCGCTGCCGTTTCGCGTACGCTGGCTCACCTGGAGGAGGGCGGCTACGTCGAGGTCGACGACTCGGGCGATGCTGCCGTCAAGTACCGTGCCCCGGTTCGCCTGACCACGCTGGGCGGCGAGAGCATGAATGAAGCCGATCGCATCATTCGCGAAGTGCTCGATACCACCGGAAAGACCATGGGCGTGGAGCAGCGCGAGCAGATGTACGCATCGCTGCGCACGATTCTCAACACCCTGCGCGAGCTGTAGAGCTGCGCTGGCGCTAGCTTTCAACCAACAACTGCATCGTCCCGTTTGAGCGCGCATGCCGTGCCGGGACATTGTTGTCAAAATTCCCTGCGCGGGGTCCGCGCAAGAAAGGATTCGCTATGTCTATCCGTATTATTACCGATTCCGCGAGCGATATGTCGCCGGCGGAGCACCCGGCTCTGCATGTTCTGCCGCTGTCCGTCAGCTTTGGCACTGACGTGTATATGGATGGCGTCGACATTGACCACCAACGTTTTTACGAGATGCTCGTGGAACGCGATGAACTTCCCAAGACCGGTCAGGTCAACCCGTATGCCTTTTCGCAGGCGATCGCCGAGGCGCGTGAGGCCGGCGATGAGGCTGTGATTATTACCGTGGGCGCCAAGCTTTCGGGCACCAATCAGAGTGCTCGTACGGCTCTTGCCGAGATGCCGGGAGGCGACGTGTTCGTCGTGGACAGTAACAACGTGACGCTGGGCGAGCGCGTGCTGGTCGAGTATGCGCTGCACCTGGTGGACGAGGGCTGCAGCGCCGCGCAGATTGCGGCAGCTGTCGAGGCCGTCCGTGACCGTGTCGTGGTTATTGGTCTGGTAGAGACGCTGGAGTACTTAGTGCGCGGCGGCCGCCTGTCTGCTGCGGCGGGCGCTGTGGGTACGCTGCTCAATGTGAAGCCGGTTGTGGCTGCCGAGGATGGCCTGATCGTGCAGCTGGGCAAGGCGCGCGGTTCCAAGAACGGTCGCAACCTGCTCAACCAGAAGGTCGAGCAGGCGGGCGGCGTCGACTTTTCCATGCCGCTGGCACTTGGCTACACGGGTCTTTCGGACGCCGTGCTCAAGAAATACATCGAGGACAGTTCGGCTCTGTGGGCAGGTCACGTGGAGGGCGAGCTGCCCGTCCATGTCATCGGCGCCACCATCGGCACCCATGTGGGTCCCGGCGCCGTAGCAGTAGCCTTCTTCCGCCCCGCCAACTAGTCGCCTGCTAAAACCACCACAAAGGGGACAGGCACCTTTGTGGTGGTTTATGCTATTCCGGGTGGAAGGGAGCGAGCAATGGCGTCTGAGGGCTTTTTTGAGCGGGTGTACGAGGTGGTCGAGCAGATTCCCGAGGGGATGGTCGCCACGTACGGCCAGGTGGCGCTGCTCGCCGGTCGTCCACGAAGTGCGCGGTACGTGGGGTATGCCCTGCATAGCAATCCGCGCCCTGGTCAGATTCCCTGCCATCGTGTGGTGTTTGCCGATGGCCGCATTTGCGAGGGCTTTGCGTTTGGCGGCCCCGATGCTCAACGTGAGCTTTTGCTAGGGGAGGGCGTGACGTTTGCCGATCCCGGGCACGTCGATCTGGGTGCCTGTCGTTGGTCTGCCGGGCTGTAGCGGCTCGTTCGTGTCAAAACCACCACAAAGGTGCCTGTCCCCTTTGTGGTGGTTTTAGTTTACCTGAGCTAACTTATGGAGAAGGTGTGGCGGCGTTTATTGCCGCTACAAAGTAAACCTCGGTGAACTATATTGGTTTCAGCAACAGAGCAGGCAATAGGCGATGAAAAAGCCTGCCCTGTTGAGTTTGATTCGCATTCCTCCCC
>URVZ01000009.1 GCA_900551365.1 uncultured Collinsella sp. | reverse complement strand
TCCCTGACACGGAAGAGGTCAGAAGTTCAAATCTTCTAACGCCCACCAAATGTTCACAGCCCAGAGGCTTTGCCTCTGGGCTGTTTTATTTTTTGCCACCAAGCACGCCGCCAAATAAGCCACCAAGTATTGATCCAAGGTCTGTACGCAATGGTCTTCGCATCCCGTAGGGCTGCCGGCAGATTGCATGCGTCCTGGCCAATCGTGACCGCAACATGTTGGTCAAGCACAATCTTTTGGATTCTTTTGGCGCGAGCGGCTTGGTTTTGGTGCTATTTGGCGGCGGCTCGGTTGAGGGGGTTTCAAAACTCCCGCGCAGGTAGTCGAGTTGATAACGTTTTAGCAGTCTGCCAAGAGGCCTTCATTTTTAATGCGTCTGCAAAATGACTAATTGCCTTGACCTGCTAAAACACTATATGTTGTGTTTGACCTAAAAAAAGAATACAGGATATAGATGCGTCTTTGTCGTATGATAGATGGCGGACAGAGAACGAGGACCTTATTCACCCCATTTGGACACGCCTTTGAGCCGCTTGATCGGCCGCGAGGAATGTCCGCATGAGGACCTATGGTTTATCGAGAACACAGATTGCGCGACGGCGCCGCAAGACAGGGGCAAGCCCTGCCGGGCATCGTTTGGCTCTGAAGCGCAATGAGGCTACGACGCGAAAGAGGCAAGAGGATGAAGATCATCAAGCGCAGCGGCACCGAGGTTGTCTTTGACATCGATAAGATCGTCAATGCGATTCGCGCCGCCAACTTGGAGGTCGAGGAGAGCTCTCGTCTAACCGACCGCCAGGTGGTTTACGCGGCACAAAACGTCGCCGAGGCATGCGAGAACGCGGGTCACACCGTGTCGGTCGAGGAGATCCAGGATCTGGTCGAGGACGAGATCATGCGTCTCGACTGCTACGAGGTTGCCCGCCATTACATCATCTATCGCTATGTTCAGAGCCTGAAGCGCCAGAAGAACACGACCGACGACAAGATTCTGTCGCTGATCGAGTGCAACAACGAAGAGGTCAAGCAGGAGAACTCCAACAAGAACCCGACCGTCAACTCCGTTCAGCGCGACTATATGGCCGGCGAGATCTCCAAGGACCTGACCCAGCGCGTGCTGCTGCCCCAGGAGATTGTGGATGCTCACAATGAGGGCCTGATTCACTTCCATGATTCGGACTACTTTGCCCAGCACATGCATAACTGCGACCTGGTGAACCTGGAGGATATGCTCCAGAACGGTACTGTTATCTCGGGCACGCTGATCGAGAAGCCGCACAGCTTCTCGACTGCCTGCAACATCGCGACGCAGATTATCGCCCAGGTTGCTTCCTCCCAGTACGGCGGCCAGTCTATCTCGCTGACCCATCTTGCCCCCTTTGTTGAGGTGAGCCGTCAAAAGATTCGTGGCGAGGTCGCCCGCGAGCTCGAGGAGCTCGGCGTTTCCGTATCTCCCGAAAAGGTCCGCGAGGTTGTTGAGGACCGCTTGCGTGACGAGATCCGTCGCGGTGTCCAGACGATTCAGTATCAGGTCGTGACCCTTATGACCACGAATGGCCAGGCGCCGTTCGTGACGGTCTTTATGTATCTTAACGAGGCCCGTACGCCCCAGGAGAAGCACGACCTTGCCATGATCGTGGAGGAGACGCTTCGCCAGCGCTACGAGGGCGTTAAGAACGAGGCCGGCGTTTGGATTACCCCGGCATTCCCCAAGCTTATCTATGTACTCGAGGACGATAACGTTCACGAGGATTCCCCGTACTTCTACCTGACCCAGCTGGCTGCCAAGTGCACCGCCAAGCGCATGGTGCCCGATTACATCTCCGAGAAGAAGATGCGCGAGCTCAAGCTGTCGAAGGGCGAGACCGCCGGCAACGGCGACTGCTACACCTGCATGGGTTGCCGCAGCTTCCTGACGCCCGACCGTTCGGGCAACGGCTTTAACAATGTTGCCAACGCGCTGAACTACGACCCGAACAAGCCCAAGTACTATGGTCGCTTTAACCAGGGCGTTGTGACCATCAACCTGCCTGATGTCGCACTGAGCTCGCACCAGGATATGGACAAGTTCTGGAAGATCTTCGATGAGCGCCTTGAGCTGTGCCACCGTGCCCTGCTGTGCCGTCATGAGCGCCTGATGGGTACGCTTTCTGACGCCGCACCGATTCTGTGGCAGTACGGCGCCCTCGCTCGTCTGAAGAAGGGCGAGACGATCGACAAGCTGCTCGTGGGCGGATACTCCACCATCAGCCTGGGCTATGCCGGCCTGTATGAATGCGTCAAGTACATGACGGGCCACAGCCACACCGAGAAGGAAGGCACGCCGTTTGCCATGGCCGTCATGCAGCGCATGAACGACAAGTGCGCCGAGTGGAAGGCCGAAAGCGATATCGACTTCTCGCTGTACGGCACGCCGTTGGAGTCGACGACCTACAAGTTCGCCAAGTGCCTGCAGCGCCGTTTTGGCATTATCCCGGGCGTTACGGACAAGGGCTACATTACTAACAGCTATCACGTTCATGTGTCCGAGGAGATTGATGCTTTCGATAAGCTCAAGTTCGAGGGTATGTTCCAGCAGCTTTCGCCGGGCGGCGCCATCTCCTACGTTGAGGTTCCCAACATGCAGGACAACCTCAAGGCTGTCATTCGCGTGATGCAGTACATCTACGACAACATCATGTACGCCGAGCTCAACACCAAGAGCGACTACTGCCAGGTGTGCGGCTACGATGGCGAGATCAAGATTGTCGAGGACGATGGCAAGCTGGTGTGGGAGTGCCCCAACTGCGGCAACCGCGACCAGGAGAAGATGAACGTCGCTCGTCGTACGTGCGGCTACATCGGTACCCAGTTCTGGAACCAGGGTCGAACCGAGGAGATCCGCGACCGCGTGCTGCATCTCTAATACCGCTCCGGGGCTGAACCGAGAGGGACGCTTGGGCATTTGCTCGCTATTTCGGACAGTCCTGCGCAAGACGAAGGCCACATTAAGTGGCCTTCTTTGCGTGCGGAACTCATATCGAGCAAAAGCCCAAGCGGCCCTCTCGGTTCAGCCAAGTTAACGTAGCTGAGATGCAGCGCGCGGTCTGCTCACTCCTCGAAGTTCTTAGCGGAAATAATTTGAGCTGCAGCTGCGATTTACTTGCGATGGCGGTTGAGCCGCAACCCAGTTTTTATTGGACCTCGAACCCTATGCTCGATGTTCGCTTCGTTCATTGAGTTACCCTTTGCATGAGGCCGGGACATATCGTCCCGCCCGCAGTTTCGCAGGCCGAAGGCCGAGAATGTTTGAGGACGGGATGATATGTCCCGGCCTCCCGGGAGAGTTACCTATGAACTACGCGAACATTAAGTATTTCGACATTGCTGATGGAGAAGGCGTTCGTACTTCTCTGTTTGTGAGCGGGTGCCGTCGTGGGTGCAAGAATTGCTTTAACTCTGTCGCGTGGGACTTTGCCGCTGGCGAGCCGTTCGATAGCGCCGTCGAGGACAAAATTATCGAGAGTCTCGATCATCCCTTTATCGATGGTCTGACGATTCTGGGTGGCGAGCCTATGGAACCTGAGAATCAAGCGGGGCTTGTCGACTTTATCGAACGCGTGCGTGCGGCCTATCCATCGGGGTCGGGCAAGACCATTTGGTGCTTTACCGGCGATGTGCTCGAGGAGCTTATGCCGGGCGGTTGCCACCATACCGAGGTCACGGACCGTATCCTTACCTGCCTCGATATGTTGGTGGACGGTCCGTTCGTTCAGGATTTGTACGATATCTCGTTGCGCTTCAGAGGCTCGAGCAATCAGCGCGTGATCGATATGAACGCTACGCGCGCCCGTGCTGAGCGCGAGGGCGTTGCGCTTTGTGATGCGGTTGAACTTTGGCGTGATGATCCGGTCTATTCGACCCATACTATGTAGCTTGTGGCCGTTGCCGGAGGGCGTGGTACCATAGCGCGAACGCAAAATCGGAAAAGTGAGGCCCAGATGGTCGATCAGGAAAAAGTCGAGGCCGCCATTAAGCTGTTGCTTGAGGGCATAGGCGAGGACCCAACTCGGGAGGGCCTGCTGGAGACCCCGGCGCGCGTTGCCCGTATGTATGGCGAAATCGCCGGCGGTATGGACCAGAGTGCCGAGGAGCACCTGTCCAAAACGTTTGCCGTCGCTTCGAACGATTTGGTTATCGAGCGCGACATCACGTTCTACTCGCTGTGCGAACATCATCTGCTGCCGTTTTATGGCAAGGCTACCATTGGCTATATCCCCAACGGCCGTGTCGCAGGGCTCTCTAAGCTTGCTCGCACGGTTGAGGTTTATGCCCGCCGTCTGCAGCTGCAGGAGCAGCTGTGTGCGCAGGTTGCCGACGCCCTCATGGATTATCTCGCTCCCCAGGGAGCGATTGTGCTCATGGAAGCCGAGCACATGTGCATGACGATGCGCGGCGTGCAAAAGCCCGGCACCAAGACCGTGACGCTCGCTCGCCGCGGCGTCTTTGAGACCGATCCCGCGCTCGAGGAGCGGTTCTTTAGGATGCTGGGCCGTTAGCATGAGGGTCGTCAACGACTTTACATCGAAGACCGATGAGGGGACGTCGCGTCGCGGCTTCATGGCTTCGGGCCTGGCCCCCTTTGGTGCTATGCCTCGCATTGATTACATTTGTGCCAACGGGCTGTTTCGGCGGCACCTGGGCAACATTGCGCAGTTGGAATCGGGGCGCATCTTCTGCCGCCACGGTATTGACCATCTGCTCGATGTCGCTCGCATTATGTGGATCAAGAATCTCGAGGAACAGCTCGAATTTGACCGCGAGGTCATCTACGCCACGGCACTTCTTCACGATATCGGCAAAGATGAACAGTATGAATCGGGTATATCCCATGATGTTGCAAGCGAACGCGTCGCTGATGCGATTCTCGGCGGCATGCCCGATGATGTGGCGTTTGAGCCGGCCGATGCCGCAGCCATTAAGACGGCCATTCTGGGCCATCGAAAGCTGCGCGTGAACAGCCAACCGCTTGAGCGTCTGCTCTATGCGGCCGATAAAGCGTCGCGCGCCTGCTTTGCATGCCCCGCGCGCAATGCTTGCAACTGGAGCGATGATAAAAAGAACCTGTCGATTCGCGTGTAGTTAGTTTGCGCGGCCGGGGTTCTAAACGAAGGAGACGATCGCGATGAGCAACAAGAAACTGCCCGAGAATGCAACCAAGACTGAAGGCGCCGAGCTCGCCCGCCGTGGAAGGGGCGAAATATCCACCGCAACGGCGGTGCCCCACGTGAGCTATGACGATCTTCGCCATGCCGATCGCATTACTATCGACGGTCTCGAGGTCTTTGCCAATCATGGTGTGTATCCCGAAGAGAACACGCTGGGCCAGAAGTTCATCGTGTCCCTGGTGCTCTATGCCGACCTGCGTGCAGCGGGGGAGCACGATAACCTGGACGCCTCGATTGACTACGGCTCGGTGTGCCACGATGTCGATGGCTATCTGCGTGAGCATACGTTTAAGCTTATCGAGGCTGCGGCCGAGGGTGTGGCCCAGATGCTGCTACGTCGTTACCCCTTGCTGCTTGGCGTGCGTGTTAAGCTCGATAAGCCTTGGGCGCCCGTCGGTCTTCCCCTGGCAAGCTGCGGTGTCGAGATCGAGCGCGTGCGCTAACCGGTTCTAATACGTCTCTATGGGTGGCTGCTTGAGCCGCTGGGACAGTGCTCTATTGTTGGGGCAGTACGTGTCGAGCAGGGCGTGAAACCGCTGATTGTGGCTTGGCTCGAGCAAGTGGACGAGCTCGTGGGCGACAACCATGTCGAGACATTCGACGGGGTAGGCGGCAAGTTCTCGTGCGATGCGAACGGCGCCGGATTTGGGCGTGCAGGAGCCCCAACGCGTTTTCATGCTGCGTACGGAAACGCGGGAAACGGCGACACCCATTGCGATTTCGTATGCGTGCACCATATCGCGCAGCGCCGATATGACTTCGGACGTATAAAGCTGGTCGATGTGGATCTGGAGTTCTTTGGGCGTTAGGCCGTCGAGGGCTGTGCGCTGCTTTGCCTGCGTGCACCCACTTGGCTCGTCGGCACCCATAAAACTTGCGAAGGTGGCCTGCTTGGGCCGCGGTGCGGGTGATGCAAAGTTGTGATCGAGTGCGTCCTGTACCGTGATGGGCTTGCCCCAAAGCGCAATGATGGACGAGGGGCTGAGCGGCTCTCGTGCCGTCGCCTGACGTTGCTCGCGCTGGGCAAGCCGGCTGATAATCCAGGCGCTGTTGCGCTTCACAAACGCTTCGATGCGCTCGCGACTGGCGCCGAGCGGTGCGCTGGCGTGGACCTCACCGCTCGATGTGACGCGTAGGTTGAAGTTCTTGACGCGCTTTTTGGTAACGACGACGGGGATGGGCGTCCCATCCGGTCGGGATACGGAAATCGTAAACTGCTGCGTCAAAAGCGGTCCTTCAGATTGGGGACGGGCCGGCATGTCAACCGTTCGGCATGCCGGCCTGCTCAAGGGATGTGAAATTAATAACGCTCAAAGAAGGCAAGCGCGTTGTCGCTGCAGAGCTTTTGCATCACGGTCTTGCCAAAATGCTTGGAAAGCATGTTCTGGAACTCGGGCATCTTGCTGGCATCGGAGAGGAAAGCGGGCACCGTGGCACCGTCCCAGTCGCCGCCGAGTGCGATGACGTCCTCGCCGCCCAGGTCGAGCCAGTGCTCGATATGTGCCGCTAGCTGGTCGAAGGTGACGTCTGCGGCGGTCTTGTCGGTTGCGTCGTTGGAAAGGAACTCGCTGCAGTAGTTGAGGCCGACGATACCGCCCATGTCGCGAATGGTGCGGAACTGGTCGTCGGTAAGGTTGCGTTTGACGCCGCAAACCGCACGGGAGTTGGAGTGGCTGGCGACGAAGGGACGCGTGGCGTGGGCGACAACCTCGTCAAAGCACTCATCGTTGAGGTGGGAGACGTCGAGTACCATGCCGGCGTGCTCCATCTGCGTAAGTGCCTCGATGCCGGCGCCGGTGAGGCCGGCGTGGGTGTCGTGGCCGCTCGCGAGCGGCCCCTGCGCATTCCAGCTGAGTGACGACATAAGCACGCCCAAGCTCTTGAGCACTTCGATCAGCGCGGGGTCCTCGGCAAAGAACGTGGCGTTTTCGATGGTGTGGATGCAAGCGACCTTGCCGTCCTTGAGCGCGGGGCGAATGTCTGCGGCGCTGCGCACGTTGACCATACGGTCGTGGTTGAGCATTGCCTGGCCGCTCATATGCGCCATGATCTGCGCCTGGAAGCGCGCGGCGTGGGCGGTGGGAATCTCGTCGGGGACAAACGTGGCGAAGCACTGTGCCCACGGCGTGTTGCCGATCTTTGCGAGCGAGATGGCACAGGCGTTACCCTCGATGAGGTCGAAATCTTGCGGATGCGTTTCGTCGCCGGGGAAATAACCGTCGGTGCCGGCGGTAAAGCGCAGGTCGAGATCGAGCGTGGCCCAGCCGATTCGGTCGGCGGTGTCGCAGTGTAGGTCAAATACGGGATATGCCATGGTTCCTCCGGTTGCAGCGTTTCTTTGCAAACTGTCTTCAAATTGTATGACTAGGGTATAGTTAGCGCCATATGTTCACGGCGGCCTGCGTTGTGCGCCGCCCTTATCACGGAGGTTACCATGTCCAACCAGGGCAAGAAGGTCAAGACCCATTATCGCGGCACGCTCGACGACGGCACGCAGTTCGATAGCTCCTACGATCGCGGCGAGCCGCTGGAGTTCACCTGCGGTGCCGGTCAGATGATCAAGGGCTTCGACGCCGCTGTTGTCGACATGCAGGTGGGCGAGAAGAAGACCGTGCACATTCCTGCTGCCGATGCCTACGGCGAGCACAATCCCGAGATGGTTCTGACCTTCCCGGCCGAGCAGGTTCCCAACATCGAGCAGATCGAGAAGGGCATGAAGCTCTTCCTGTCCACGCCGAGCGGTATGCCCGTCCCCGCCGTCGTCATTGACGTGACGCCCGAGGCTGTGACGCTCGATGCCAACCACGAGCTTGCCGGCAAGGATCTCAACTTCGATATCGAGCTCGTCGAGGTCGAGGATTAGAGCATGCCTGAGCGCTTGGTTTCGACGACATGCTTGGGAAATCTCAACGATCCGTCCTATGAACTTCTGCTTCGCCGGAAGCTGGGCGGCGTCTTTGAAGTTGACGAGCTACTGCTCGATTGGGACCAGGCTGATGTATGCGCGTTTGTGGGCGTGACGGAGCTGGGGCGCACGGTCGATGTTCGGCTGGATACTGCCGACGGCGGTCGTTTTGTCGACGGCGACGTGCTCGCCGTCGACCGTTCGGGCGTGGTGCCCGTGGCGGTTGTCGTGCGCCTGCGCAGCGCCGAGGTTTATTTGGTCGAAGTTGACCGCATGGACCCGATTGCGCTCGCGCATGCGTGCTGGGAGATCGGCAATATGCATGCGCCGCTTTTTCGAGGCGATTCGGACGAGTATACCGTGCGCATGTATACGCCGGTGCAGCCTGTTTTGGGCCGCATGCTCCGGGGCGTCGAGGGCGTTCGGCTCTCGACGGTTACCCGTGAACTCGATTCGGACCGGCGCTTTGCGTCGAGTGCGGCGGATGCCGTTGTGAGTATGGCACCAGACTTTACGATCGTAAAGAAGGCGCGCGGTTAACGTGCGTATAAGTAAGGCGGACTTTGAGAGACAACTATTCAAAGTCCGCCTTTCTGTTGATGAGATGCTGTGGGGGAGCATATGGGTCTTGAAGGAATCAAGCTGATTGCATGCGATTTGGACGGCACGTTGCTGCATCCGGGGGAGCGCGAGCCGCGTTCCGAGGCCTTTGAGCTCATCGATGAGCTGCATCGTCGCGGTATCGTGTTTATGCCGGCGAGCGGCCGTCAATATGCGAGCTTGCGCTATCTGTTTGCCCCGGTGGCCGATGAGCTCGCCTATGTATGCGAAAACGGAGCCCTGGTGATGAGCGAGGGACGTGCCGTTGTCAAGCGTTCCATGGAGCGTAGCCTTGCTATGGATATCGCGAATGCCGTGGTTGCGTATCCCCATGCCGACGTGACCCTTTCGTGTGAGGGACACCTCTACACCATGAGCGGCAACGATGCGTTCGTCGATCATTTGCGCTATGAGGTCCACTGCGATGTGGCGGTGGTCGCCCGCCCCGAGGACATCGACGAGGACGTCATTAAGATTGCCTTCCAGACGCCCGAGGTGGATCAGCCGGCGGCCCTGGAGTATTTTGAGCGCCTCTTTAGCGACCGTGTTGACGTGATGACGTCGGGAACCGAATGGACGGACTTTATCGGTTTCGGTTCGGGCAAGGGCTCCGCGCTTGCCGATTACGGTCGTGCCCTGGGTATTTCGCCCGATGAGATGATGGCGTTTGGCGACAATGAGAACGATCGCGACATGCTCAACGTCGTGGGCCATCCCTATCTGATGGAGAGCTGCAACTCCTCTATGCGTGGCATTAACGACCGCGTCCGCTACGTGCGCACGGTCGAAGAAGAGCTGCGTCGTCTACTTGCTGAGTAGACATTTGGGACATGTCTAGGAATCTACTTTTTGCTGCAAAGTGCGGAAAGGTGGATTTTAAGGCATGTTCCAAACATCTACCGGCAGTCGGGGCAGAGACCCTCGAAGATGGTGTAGTGCGACGTGACGTGCCAGCCGATTTGCTCGGACGCTTTGGCGTCGAGCTGGGCATCGAAGGGGAGCGGTACGTCGATGACGCGGCTGCATGAGGTGCAGATGATATGTGCGTGCGGCTCGATCGTGCGATCGAAACGGCTGCCGCCCGGCGTCTTGATGGAGAGGATCTCGCCGGCGTCGGCCAAGAGATTGAGGTTGCGGTAGACCGTACCGCGGCTGATTTTGTCATCCTGCGCGCGCACGACGTTGTAGATTTCGTCGGCGGTGGGATGGTTGTAGCTTTGGCGCACGGCGTCAAGAACCAGCTTTCGCTGCTTGGTATTCCTTCTTTGCACCGCCATGCGCCTCGCCTCTTTTCTATCAACGGTCGTAGGTAAATGATACCGTATTTAGCACACAATACTAATAATGAGGACTGAAACCGTCTTCATTGGCAAGTGGGGCTCGGGCCTGGGCATCTACAAGGCGAAAACGCGTTCCCATGCGCTCGTAGGAGGCATGAAGTGCCTCGAGATGAGATAGGATGTCTGCCGGAGCTCCCTGTATCTCCATCTCGACTGAGCCGTCTTCCATGTTACGCACCCAGCCGGTGAGTGCGCGTGCCTGCGCGAGGTTGGTGTTGGTAAAGCGAAAACCAACGCCTTGGACTTGCCCCGCCCAGCGCAGGAAATAACGCAGGGGAGTGTCTTGAGTGGCCTCGTCGCTTGCAAGCACGGTAAGCCTGCGGCGCAGCTCGAGCTCGACGTTTGACGGTTTTTGAGGCTCTCGACTGCCGCCGGTGACGCTGGAGAAGAACGTATCGAAGAGGCCCATCGCTATGCCTGCTTGCCTGCGTCGGCCGGGAAGGTTATGCCGGCCTGCTGACGCACGGCATCCATGATGCGTAGTGAGACGAGCGTGACATCGCGGTAGTGGCCAAGCTCGTGGCGTCCCGCCGGGGTCTCCCAAATCTCTTCCTTGACGTTATCGATGCCGCCGATGGCGGTGATAAAGTCTGTGAGTTCGTATTCCATGGTGTTGCTCGATTTGGGCAGGTCGAGCACGCGGCCGTTGTCGCCCTGTTCGCGCGGTGCCTCGGTCGCCGAGCCGCGTACGACGTCGCCGCGATAGTCGATGCGGACGTTGCGGGGCGTTGACAGATGGTCAATCTGGATAGTGCCACGCTCGCCTTCGATCTGCGAGGGCAGTAGGTCATTCGTAATTTTGGAGTGCGCGAGCTCGACGGAGATCCGGCCACCGCCGTAGCTGGCGAGGATGGAACCGCAGCCGTCGATGGGGCCGTGCGTGAGCTGTCGCGTGGTGGGGTCGAGCAGAGTAGTCATGCTCGTAAGGCCGGAGGGCATGCCGAAAATCTCGACCATGGGCTCGACGGCGTAGACGCCAATGTCCATGAGGGAACCCGATGCCATATTGCAGTCGAAGATATTGGTGGCGCGTCCCGCGAGAATCTCGTTGTAGCGCGAGGAATATTTGCCAAAGCGCAATGAGGCGCGGCGGATGGGGGCGATCTCGCCCAGGGCGTCCTCGATGGCGTGGAAGGCGGGATCGTGGAGGGGACGCATGGCCTCGAGGGCCACGACACCTGCTGCCTCGGCAGCGCGGAAGACTTCCAGCGCCTGCGCTTCGGTGGCGCAGAAGGGCTTCTCGACGATGACGTGCTTGCCACCGGCGATACAGGCGAGCGCTTGCTCGTAGTGGAGCGCATTGGGGCTGCCGATGTAGACGGCGTCGACGTCGTTGGCGGATGCAAGCTCGTCAAGCGCGGTGAAGTTACGCTCGCCACCGTGCTTAGCGGTGAAGGCGGCGCCGCGATCTGCATCGCGCGAGAGCGTGCCTACGAATGTAGCCTGGTCGTTGGCATTGACGACTTGGATAAAGTCGTCGGTGATCATGGATGTGCCGATGGTTGCGATGCGCAGCATGTGTCCCCCTTGCGTCGTTTGGCCTACAGGACGAGTGTAGCGCGGGAGGACACAAAAGCGTGTGAAAACGCCGTTACAGGTCGCTCTCGTTAAAACCGGTGTCGATATCGAGGTTGGCCCCGTCGGCCGCTGTGGTGGCAAGCTCGTCGCAGCGCTCGTTGAGCTCATGGCCGGCGTGGCCCTTAACCCAGATGAACTCCACTTTGTGCTTGCTCTTTGCGGCAAGCAGGCGCTCCCACAGATCGCGGTTCTTGACAGGCTGCTTGTTGGCGGTCTTCCAGCCGCGCTTTTTCCAGCCGTCGATCCAGTGTTTGTTGAAGGCGTTGACGACGTATTGCGAATCGGAATGGACCTCGACCTCGCAGGGGCGGTTGAGTGCCTCGAGCGCCACGATGACCGCCATGAGCTCCATGCGGTTGTTGGTGGTCTTGGCGTACCCGCGCGAAAGCTCGGAGGTGAAGGTCTTGCCGGCGGGGTTGGTGTATTTGAGCACGGCGCCGTAGCCGCCGCGTCCCGGATTTGATCGGGCCGAGCCGTCGGTATAGATGATGACCTTCACGGGCTTCCTTTCGTTGGGTACGTTTCGTGTGAGTGACCATTGTAGCGCCATGCCCGCCGGGGGCTAGCAATCTACGATTTCTACCCCGTCTTCCGACAGTTAGTTGGCATGGATGATGCGGTTGAGCTCGTCGAGGTATTGCTGCAAGAGGGGAGAGGGCTTGCGCTCGTCGTGCATGATATAGCCTACGTGCATCGTTGGGGCGTCTGCTAACGGGATCGATGCCATACCCCATTGCATTTCATTGGAGAGGACACCGGTCGACAGGGTGTAGCCGTTCGACGTGATAAGTAAGTTAGTAAGTGTTCCGCGGTCCGAGATTCGTATGTTGCGGTCGCAAGGGATATAGCTAAAAGGTTCCTCGGCGTAATAGAAGGAGTTTGAGGTTCCCTGCTCAAAGCTGTAGCGCGTATAGGGCGTGAGGTCGGCAAGGGACAGCTGCGGGCGGCGGGCAAGCGGGTGGCGCTCGCTAACGAAGACGTGGACCGTCGCGTCGAATAGGGGATGGAAGCTCGCGCGCGCATCGGCAAAAGCCTTCTGCAGAACGCGGGCGTTAAAGTCGTCCAGATAGAGGATGCCGATGTCGCTGCGAAATGCGCGGACGTCATCGATGATCTGCGATGTGGTGGTCTCGCGCATGATGAACTCGAACTTGCTGTCGCGGCAGCGCTCGACTACGTTGACAAAGGCCTCGACCGAAAAGGCGTAGTGCTGGGCGGAAATGGCGAGGCGGGCTTGCGGGGTACCGCCGTCCTCGTAGCGGGCCTCGAGCATGTCGGCCTGCTCTACGACCTGGCGTGCATAACCCAAAAGCTCGGTGCCGTCGTTGGTGAGTGCAACACCGCGGCTAGAGCGTGTAAAGATTTCGATATGAAGTTCCTGTTCCAGGCTTTTGACGGCGTTTGAGATGTTGGACTGAGCGGTATAGAGGCGCTGAGCTGCGGCGTTGATTGAGCCGGACTCTGCCACGGCAATCAGAAAACGAAGCTGCTGAAGGGTCATCGACGCCATCCTCTCGATTGCTATCTATAAAACAGATAACAGGTTAGCGCTTTTAAGTGATTGACCGAGGGAAACAATGCCCGTACTATTCAAAACACACAAAGGCGGTAGGTAATTAAGCCAACCACGGAACCGGGATGCGAAAGGAGGCCCGCATATGAATTGCTTACCAAGACGAATGCCGGGCTCCTGTTTGCGCCCGTCGGCGTGATCAGGAGACAGCGACTTACTTCTCTCTTTTTATTTACTTTCGTTCGATCAAGGAGATCATCATGAGCCAGTTCATCAACAACCCCGAGCACACCTTTGGTTTCGATACCCTGCAGCTTCACGTTGGCCAGGAGAGCGCCGATCCCGCATCCGACTCCCGCGCCGTGCCTATCTACCAGACCACGAGCTATGTGTTCCGCAATTCCCAGCACGCCGCCGACCGCTTTGGTCTTGCCGACGCCGGCAACATCTACGGCCGTCTGACCAACTCCACCCAGGGCGTCTTCGAGGACCGTATCGCCGCACTCGAGGGTGGCGTGGCAGGTCTTGCCGTCGCCTCCGGTGCCGCTGCCATCACCTATACCCTGCAGGCTCTCGCCCAGGCCGGTGACCACGTGGTCGCCCAGAAGACCATCTACGGCGGTTCCTACAACCTGCTGGAGCATACGCTCTCCCAGTTTGGCGTCGAGACCACGTTTGTCGATGCCCATAACCTGGAAGAGGTTGAGGGTGCCATCAGGGACAACACCACGGTCATCTATCTCGAGACGCTCGGCAACCCCAACTCCGACATCCCCAACATCGACGCCATCTCCGAGATCGCCAAGAAGCACGGTCTGCCGGTTGTCGTCGACAACACCTTCGGCACCCCGTATCTGTTCCGTCCGCTGGAGCATGGTGCCAACATCGTCGTTCACTCCGCAACCAAGTTCATCGGCGGCCACGGCACCTCGCTGGGCGGTGTGATCGTCGACGGCGGTAACTTCGATTGGAAGGCGAGCGGCAAGTATGCGCAGATCGCCGAGCCCAACCCCTCCTACCATGGCGTCTCGTTTGCCGAGGCTGCCGGTCCCGCCGCCTTCGCAACCTATGTCCGCGCTATCTTGCTGCGTGACGAGGGCGCCTGCATCAGCCCGTTCAACGCCTGGATCCTGCTCCAGGGCACCGAGACTCTGTCGCTGCGCGTTGACCGTCATGTCGAGAACACCAAGAAGGTCGTTGAGTTCCTGGCTGGTGACAGCCATGTCGCCAAGGTGAACCACCCGAGCCTGTCTGAGCACCCCGATCACGAGCTCTATCAGAAGTACTTCCCCAACGGCGGTGCCTCGATCTTTACCTTTGAGATTAAGGGTGGCCAGGAGGCCGCCTGGAAGTTCATCGATCATCTGCAGGTGTTCTCGCTGCTCGCCAACGTGGCCGACGTCAAGTCGCTCGTCGTGCACCCGGCTACCACCACGCACTCCCAGCTCTCTGCCGAGGAGCTCGCCGAGCAGAACATCACGCCCTCCACGATCCGTCTTTCCATCGGTACCGAGATCGCCGAGGATATCATTTGGGATCTGAAGCAGGCCTTCGCCGCGCTGGACGAGTAAGGCGACTTGTGCAAGGACCCCTTGCGACTCGATAGGTATAACTGCATAAAATGCCTGCTCAAGGCGCCTGTGCGAACAATGGTTGCACAGGCGCCTTTTTTGCATAGAGCGGGTGTAAAAACAGGGTTTTTGACACGCTTTATGCATTTGAGTTGTGGAAAACTCCTGTTGAGAGGATGTGAGTTTTACGCAATTGACGTGCGCCTTTTGAGTAAAACCGCAGGTCGCGATTTGCTCGGGGTACTATGCGGCGCGATCGAATCACACGCAGCTCAAACGCAGCAAAAACGCACTACGGAGGTTTCCAGCTACATGAGGATCGATTCACGAAAACCGAAAGCCGCCGCCCTTTCCGCCGCTCTGACCGTGGCACTTTTGGCGGGCGCCGGTGCAACTGATGCCCACGCCGCAACACTGTCCGATACGGTTGGATCTACGCCGTCCGAGACGACGCTGGTACAGCCCGTTGACTATCGCGGCGATGGTTATGGTTCCATGCAGGAGTGGAACGCCTCGATGGAGGCCAAGCGCGATTCCCTGGAGATGCGCGCTCAGATCATCATGAACATGTACGGTGACTATGCCACCGATGACGAGCGCGCTGTGCTGCAGGGTTGCATCGACGGCGCGGGCAGTCTTTTGACGATGGAGGAGGTCGACGCGAAGTCGACCGAGCTCGATGAGCTGCGCATTGCGCTTGAGGATGCCAAGCGCAATGCGCTCGAGGCTGCCGCCGAGGCGGAGGCTGCCGAGGTCGCCCAGGCTTCGTACTACAACGCCGGTTACACTCCGTCCTACGCGTCTGCCGCGTCCTACGCGAACGGATCGGGCCTGACGCGCTCTGCGGGTGTCAATAACTACAACGGGCGCCGCGAGACCTATTACAGCAGCAATGTGCTTTATCACTATCGCACGGGCGAATGGACTCAGGATTCTGAGGGCTTCTGGCGCGATTCCGACGGCTATTACGTTGTTGCCGCGGGCGATATGGCCCAGGGCTCGACCTTTACGGGCTCCAAGGGTGATTGCAAGGTCTATGACTCCGGTTGCGCTGCCGGAACCACCGACTACTACACCGGTTGGTAATTTTTCTGCATCACGGATATTTGGCGGACGGGCGTCTTTACCGAGCTTTAGGGCAACGTAAGGACGTCCGTTCTATGTATGCGTTTGAGTTAACAGAGCCCTTACCGTGGCGGTACGCTGGGCGTATGGATGCGGGGCACACTGGTTCTTGAGAAATAAGGTCTTTCTCTTGGAGGAAGTGGTCTTGTGAATGCTCGAGATATTGCCGTTGCCGCCGTCGCGTTGATGCTTGGTTGCCTTGGTCCTACGGCCGCGCTCGTCGCGGGTATGCAGGGGTCTTGTGGGGCTGCCTCTATCGTGGTTGGCGTGTTGATCGCGGCCGCGCTGCTGGGAAGTGCGGGCGTAGTCCTTTGTCGCGACGATGAGGACCAGGCGTCGGAGTCGCAGCTCTAACCGTTCTGAAGCTGATTTTTGGCCAAAGATGAAAAAGGAAGCCGCCGCGAGGGGAGTGCTCCTTGCGGCGGCTTTGCCATTGGATCTGTTGGCTGCAGTATGCCGAGCACTACCAGCTGCTTTCTATTTCGCGAATCCTCTGGTAGAGCCAATCGTTTTGCGGCACTTGGATATCGTGTTTGGCGGCCAGGCGGCAAATGGTGCCCGCGAACTCCTCGACTTCGGTTTTTCGTTGTGCGATGCGGTCTTGAGCCATCGAGGGCATACCGGCGGGGTCGATTCCCTCGATGAGATGCACCATCTGCGTCAGGTCTGCCTCGGTCAGCTCAATGCCCTCGGCGTTGGCGACCGCAAGCGTTTCGCGCATGGCGGAAACAAAACAGCGACGCTGCTCGGAGCCCGGCTCCGTGGCGCTTCCGTAGGTCCCGCCGTAGGCCATGCACGTCTGGTTGATGCCATCGTTGAGCATGAGTTTGGCCCACATGCGGTGCGCAATGTCGCTCTCGACGGTATGGGCGATGCCGCAGCGCGTGTAGAGCTCGTCGATGGCGGTAACGGTTGCAGGCTCGGTGCCCGCTGCCGCGCCAAAGCGAATCTCGCCCGCATTGGTAAAGGTGAGCGCGCCGTCGAGGAATACGGCGTCCATGCCCTGGCAGATACCCAGGACGGTGCGCTTCCAGCCAAAGCGCTCGGCAATCTTTTGCTCGCTCGTAATGCCGTTGCACAGCGAGGCGATGAGCGTATCGGGCCCCACGACGCGCTCCATAGTCTTGAGTGCCACATCGAGTCCAGTCGTCTTGACTGTAAGGATGGCCAGATCGGCGGGCGTTACCTCGCTGGCGCGGACGGACTTGAGCACACAGGGCTCGCCGTTGACGGTGAGCGCATCGCCCGCGTGACGCTCAAAACGTGCGTCATCCATAACGTATTCGACGGCATCGTCGCCGAGTGCCTGGGCGATCATGCTGCCGTAGAGTAGCCCGACGCCGCCCTTGCCGATAAAGGCAACCTTGTTGATCTGCACGTGAATCATCTCCTCACAAAAAGGCGCCCTCGTGCGGAGCGCCCGGTGGATTGTATGCCGCTGGAGCATGTAGCGTGCACCGGAGGCGGAATTTAGAAGAACAAACGCATGAGAACTTATGCCGCGGGGCAGATGGCAAAAACGCGTGTGGGATATCCAACGCCATCGCGCACCTTGGGGAAGGTGCAGGAGATGACGGCGCCTGTGGCGGGAAGCTCGTCCAGATGGTCCATGACCTCGGTCTGGTAACGGTCGACCGAGAGGATGTATTGCTCGCCGGGGTAGGGGCAGGCATCCTCTCGTGTGGTCACGCTCGTCTCCTTTCGTCGGGCTTTTTGCTGATGTTAAAGCGGTGCCGTGACGGCCTGATTTCTGCTGCGTTACGATACGTTCTCGATTGCGATTCCGATGTGCTTCGATGACGTGACAGGTTTGTTTCGCCTTATCAGGGCTTCGATGGGGGAGGAGGGGCCGTGCAATATCGCGTTGACCCCAAAAGCGGTAACCGTATCTCGGCGTTGGGGCTGGGCTGCATGAGGTTTCCCGGTGCGCCGGGACGCCCGGATGCGAAGACAGCCGACGCCATCATCTCCCGTGCGGTGGAGCAGGGGATTAACTACCTGGACACGGCCTATCTCTATCCCGGCAACGAGGCTTGCGTGGGCGCTTCGCTTGAGCGCCTAGGCCTACGCGACCAGGTTTTGCTCGCGACCAAGCTGCCGCATGCTTCGTGCAAATGCGCGGAGGATTTCGACCGGTTCTTCGACGAGCAACTGTGCCGCCTGCGGACCGACCATATCGACTATTACCTCATGCACAACATTACCTCGCCCGCCCAGTGGGAACGTGTGGTGGCGTTGGGCATCGAGGACTGGATCGCGCGTCAAAAGGCGGCGGGGTGCATTCGCCAGATTGGTTTTTCGTATCACGGCAGCGCGGCGGATTTCCTGACGGTGCTTGACGCATATGACTGGGATTTTTGCCAGATCCAGTACAACTATGCCGGCGAGCGTTACCAAGCGGGGACGGCAGGACTCATGGCGGCTGCGGAGCGCGGTCTTGCGGTGTTTGTGATGGAGCCACTGCTGGGCGGTCGTCTAGCGGGCAAACTTCCGCCGCGGGCACGCGCTGTGCTCGATGGCGCCCGTGACCCGCATTTGCGCACTCCGGCCGCCTGGGGGTTTTCGTGGGTGTGGAACCATCCTCAGGTGACGATGCTGCTTTCGGGTATGACCGATACCGCGCAAGTGGATGAGAACGCGGCGTTGGCCGATCGGGCCCTGCCGGATTCGATGACGGCTGCTCAACTCGATGCCATCGCACGCGTGCTGAGGGAGTTTGAAAAATCGAATCGCGTGCCCTGCACGGGATGCGGCTATTGCATGCCGTGTCCTAAAGGCATCAATATCCCAGGGTGTTTTGCTGCCTACAACGCAAGCTATGCGCACAGCTGGTTTACGGGGCTGTCTCAATACTTTGCGGCGAGCGCGGTGCGGACAAACGAGCCCAAGCTGGTGAGCAATTGCGTCAAGTGCGGCAAATGCGCGCGGCATTGCCCGCAGCACATCGATATCCCCGGGCGCTTGGACGACGTACGCCGCCGTTTTCAGCCTGGCCCCGTGACGGCGGTGCTTAAGGCCTTCGGCAAAACGCGCTCCTCGTGACCCTTTTATAACTTGCGGTGGAATAGTTCCTGCTTGCGGCAGAATAAGGCATCGACAGGAACTATTTCACCGCAACTGAAGGGGGCTGTCGTGGGTCATCGGGATTCATATGATGATTTGCGTGAGGTTTGTTGGGGCGTTTTGGGCGCTGGACACATTTCGCATCGATTTGCATCGTCGCTCAAGGAGGTGGACGGGGCACGGCTTGTGGCTGCCGCCGGCCGCACTCCTTCGCATGTTGAGGAGTTTTGCAGGGCGTTTTCGATTGATGCCGCGCACAGTTATGCCACGGCTGACGATAGCGGCGATGCGGCTTATGATGCGCTGATTGCCGACCCCGATGTCGACGCAATCTACTTGGCTCTTCCACATGGCATGCATGCGCATTGGGTCTGTCGGGCACTGCGCGCGGGAAAGGCCGTGCTGTGCGAAAAGCCGGCCGTTTTGAATGAAGAAGAGGCCCATGCGATCGCCTCCGTTTCCCGTGAGTGCGGCGTGCTGTTTATGGAGGCGATGAAGAACCGGTTTTGCCCGATGCGCACTCGCGTGAAGGACTTGCTTGCGTCGGGTGAGCTCGGCCGTATCGTCTCGATCGAAAGCGTGCAAAAACTCGATTATGGTGAGCCCCCCTCGAGTTATCTGCTCGATCCGTTGCAGGGTGGCTGTCTATATGACATGGGCTGCTATGCGGTCGGGTGGTTTGAGGAACTGCTTGCGGGTGCGTGCGATGTTTCGTCTCGTGAAGTTCGCTGGCGTGACGTATCGGGCGGCCGCGTGGATTGGGCCGATGAGATTCATATGAGTGTCGGCGGTATACCCATTCATATGGTGTGCGACGGCAAGGCAGCGTATGAAAGCCGCTTAACGATTGCCTGCGAGCGGGGCTCGTTGGAGATCGAGCGCCTCCATCGCCCCGAGCTCGCCCATGTGAAGTACTCCGACGGGCGAATGCTCGAAATAAATGCCCCGTTTGAGGTCGATGATTTCTACGGCGAAATCCAGCATGCGACCCAGCTCATCCGGGCGGGGAAGCTCGAGAGTCCCGTCATGCCCCTTGCCGCCACACAGCGCTGCGCGCGCATTATCGATGCAATCCGTCTAGCCTTCTAGAACTTGGCGCTGACGCGTAGGGGATTATGACGCTGGCGCCCGTAGCCGTAGTGCTTGGTGGCCCGCATCTCTGATGCCCCTTTTATAAGTTGCGGTGGAATAGTTCCTGTTTGCGGCAGAATAGGGCATCGACAGGAACTATTTCACCGCAACTGATGAGGGGGAGCTGGAGATGCTGACGATTGGGTGCCATCTTTCGACGACGAAGGGCTATCGGGCGATGGGGGAGACGGCGCTATCCATTGGCGCCAATACCTTTGCATTCTTTACGCGCAACCCGCGCGGCGGCAAGGCGAAAGATCTTGACATGTATGACGTGGCGGCCCTGCGCGAGCTTATGGAGCAAAACGACTTTGGCCCGCTCGTGGCTCATGCCCCGTATACCTATAACCCCTGCTCGGCCAAAGAGCGGGCGCGCGAGTTTGCCCTGGAGGCCATGGCAGAGGACCTGCGGCGCATGGAGGCGCTGCCCGGCAACTACTACAATTTCCATCCCGGTGCGCATGTGGGGCAGGGCCCCGACGCCGGTATTCAGATGATCGTCGACACCCTGTGCCAGGTGATGTTTGAGGGGCAGCAGACGACGGTGCTGCTCGAGACCATGGCGGGAAAGGGTACCGAGGTGGGCCGCAGCTTTGAAGAGCTGGCGCGCATTATCGACGGTGCTGCCGCCAGGCGTCCAGAGCTATCGGACAAGCTGGGCGTGTGTCTGGACACCTGCCATGTGAGCGATGCCGGCTACGACATCATCCATGATCTGGACGGCGTACTCGACGAGTTCGACCGCGTGGTGGGTATCGACCGCTTGCATGCCGTACACATCAACGATTCGAAGAACCCCTGCGGCGCCCATAAGGACCGCCACGAATGCATCGGTAAGGGCTATCTGGGTAGTGAAGAGTTTGGCGGCGGTATGCAGGTTATGCAGAATATTGTATCGAATAGCCGCTTGCGCGCATTGCCATTCATTTTGGAGACACCGAACGAACTTGCAGGTTATGCGGCTGAAATCAAACTGTTAAGGTCGTTACAGCAGTAATGACTGTCACAAAGTGGAGTGTTCCATTCACGTTATGGGTTTGTTTCAATCAGTTTTCTAATTGCAGATTCTCCCAAGCGGGTGCATAATAGCCATCAGTTTTTGCAGACCTCTGAATCAAACGGGGTCACCGGAAGGAGACTGATTATGAAGCTGAAGAAGCTTGGCGCATTTGCCGCCACGGGCGCCATGGCGCTCGCCCTCGCACTGACGGGCTGCGGCTCGTCCAACGCCACCTCTGGTTCTGATGCCGGTTCCAGCAGCTCTGACGACGCTAAGGTCGAGAAGGTCGACGGCTCCAAGGAGTACGCGCTCGTCAAGGACGGTACGCTGACCGTCGGCACCTCTGCCGAGTACGCGCCGTTTGAGTACAAGGATGACAACGGCGATTATCAGGGCTTTGACCTTGAGCTCATCAAGGCTATCGGCGACAAGCTGGGCCTGGATGTCGAGTACGTCAACAATGACTTCGACACACTCGTACCCGGTGTCGCTTCGGGCGCTAAGTACGACGTCTCCATCGCGGCTATCACCGACACGCCCGAGCGTGAGAAGGAAGTCACTTTCTCCGATTCCTACTACATGGACGATCAAGCTATCGTGACCAAGGTCGATAATACCGACATCACGGCCGATAACTACAGCGAGAAGCTCAACAATGCCGACGCTACCATCATCGTCCAGTCTGGCTCGACCGCCGAGGCCTTTGCCCAGGAGAACTTCCCCAAGGCCAAGATCGTCCCCTACAAGGATGCCACCGAGTGCTTCAGCGCCCTGCAGTCCGATAAGGGCGACGCCGTAGTCACCAACCGCTCCGTTGCCAGCCAGCTGACCGCCGAGCAGTTCAACACCTGCCAGAGCATTAAGCAGATCAGCACCGGCGAGGAGTACGCCATCGCCATCAACCAGGGCAACACCAAGCTCAAGGACGACATCAACCAGGCCATCAAGGACCTGACCGACGACGGTACCGTCGACGCCCTCATGGCTAAGTACAACATCAAGTAAAATAGCTACTTGATTGTGCGCAGGCCCTTTCCGTTTTGGCGGAGAGGGCCTTTGCGCTTCTCTTGACGGAGAGCATTTCCGTCTCGTTTTGCCGGCAACTTCTACGATAGGAGCCACCTTGTCTCGACTGAACAAAGGGGCCGCGGAGCAGCGTTTTCCACTGCCCGCCTTGCTCCAAAAGCTAGCCTGCGTCATGGCCGTGGCGCTCGCGCTGGTGTGTGCGGGGGCATATGCGCCCACGACCGCCCAGGCGCTTGAGACCGCAAAGATTACCGCCCGACCCAATACCGGTTCGGGTAGCGCTGTGGTCGGCGGTACCGAGACGCGCATCACCTGGGAAGTTCAGGCCGATGCCGACGAGGAACTGAGCGGTCTTTCGCTGACGTTTGTCGACGGCACGACGTTTGGTACCGATGACACGCGATTGACGATGCTCTCGGGCGAGGACCTCATGGATCGTACGCCCATGAAGCCCACGTGCAAGGCTGACGGCCAGACGCTCAAGATCGACTTTGGCGAGACGGCGCCTGCCGGCGGCTTTTTCCGTGTCGAGGTCTACGGCGTGACCTTCCCCGTCGAGGGCGGCGATGAGGCCTTTAGCGGCGCATACACTTTGGCCGATGGTTCGACCAAGAAGATCTCCAAGATTCCTTCCGTCGAGATTAAGGGCGTGACGGCGTTCGATAACTTCCTGGCCGACCTTAAGGAGCAGCCGTGGGTCGAGGCATGGAATTCCAACATGTTCCTTCGCCTGTTCCTGAACCCGGTCATTTTGGTCCAGAGCCTGCCGATCGTCTTCAAAGGCTTCCTCATGTCGCTCTCGATCGTGCTCGTGGCGTTTCCGCTGGCAATTCCCTTTGGCTTTGCCTTGTCGCTCATGCGCATCTCCAAGTCGCGCATCCTGCGTTGCCTTGCCGGCATTTATGTGAATATCATCCGTGGTACGCCGGCGTTCCTGCAGATCTACATCGCGTTCTTTGGCCTGCCGCTTGCCGGCGTCAAGGTGGACGACTATGTGTTGGGCGTCATCGTCATGGCCATGAACTCGTCCGCCTACCTGTGCGAGATCTTCCGCGCCGGTATTCAGTCGATCCCCAAGGGCCAAAACGAAGCTGCTCGCTCTCTGGGCATGAATGCCTTCCAGACGCTGCTCTACGTTATGATTCCGCAGACGTTCCGCAATGTTTTGCCTACGCTGACCAGCGAGTTTATCTTGCTTTACAAGGATACGTCGCTGCTTGCGGCCGTGGGCGTGGTCGAGATCGTCATGAACGCCCGTACCATCGTGGCCACGACGGGCTCCATTACACCGTACGTGGTTGCCGCCCTGTTCTATCTGGTCATCACCCTGCCGCTTGCGCGCTTGGTGAGCGGTCTTGAGGCGAGGCTGCTGGGTACGGCCGAAACCAAAAAGAAGCGTCCCACCAAGAGCGCCGGACAGGTTGTCGCGACGCCTGCCGATCACATCGCCGGTCTGTAAGGAGGTCCTATCATGAGCGAAACCAATAACTCGAACGAGGTCGTCGTCAGTATCAAGAACCTCCAGAAGGCCTTTGGCGATAACGTGGTCCTGCGCGATATCGATCTGGATGTGCACAAGGGCGAGGTCGTCGTAGTCCTGGGTCCTTCTGGCTCGGGCAAGTCGACGATGCTTCGTTGCATCAATCGTCTGGAGCATCCCACGAGCGGCTCGATTGTCGTTGAGGGCGTGGACGTGTGCGCCAAGGGCGTCGACCTCAACAAGGTACGTACGCATCTGGGCATGGTGTTCCAGCAGTTCAATTTGTTCCCGCACCTGTCAGTCAAAAAGAATGTCATGCTTGCGCAGCAAAAGGTACTCAAGCGCAGCAAAGAAGAGGCCGAGAAGATCGCCATCGAGGAGCTGACCAAGGTCGGCCTGGCCGAGCGCATCGACTTTATGCCGAGTCAGCTTTCGGGCGGCCAGCAGCAGCGCGTGGCCATCGCCCGCGCCCTGTCGATGAATCCGCACGTGATGCTCTTTGACGAGGCCACGTCAGCGCTTGACCCCGAGCTTGTCCGCGACGTTCTTGGCGTCATGCGCGACCTGGCACGTGACGGTATGACCATGATCGTGGTGACGCACGAGATGGGCTTTGCCCGCGATGTCGCCGACCGCGTGGTCTTTATGGACGGCGGCGTTATCGTGGAAGAGGGTACGCCGAGCGAGGTCTTCGACCACCCCAAAAGCGAGCGCACTAAGGCGTTCTTGGGCAATATCTCGTAGCCGCTTTATATGACTGACATAGCAGAAAACGGGAGCCGGATGTGATCCGGCTCCCGTTTTTGTTGGGACGCGAATGTGTTTTGGTGCAGAGCGCGTTGCGGGCGGAGCTCATTGCCGCTAGGCGAGCTCGGCTCCAAGGGCGCGGCAGGCCGCCTCGCCCTCATCGTCGGGCGCATCGTAGCAAATGACGGAATCGACGACGTTGACGCCCGCCTCGTCGGCATCGGCCTTCCAGTTGTCCATCCACTCGCCCTCGGCCCACGAGTAGGAGCCAAAGAGGACGACCTTCTTATCGCCGAGGGTCTCCTTGACCTCGTCCCACATCGGCTGGAACTCGTCATACTCAAGCTCCTCGGAACCCATGGCGGGGCAGCCGAAGGCAATGGCGTCATAGCCGGCGGCCTTGTCTGCGGAGAAGTCGGCGCAGGAGATGACCTCTGCCTCGGCACTGGCACCGGTTGCGCCCTCGGCAACGAAGTTTGCCATGGCCTCGGTGTTGCCCGTGCCGCTCCAATAGACGACGGCGATCTTGCTCATATGGTTTCCTTTCGGTTGCGCGGCGTGCGGCCGCGGTTTGTATGTTCTATCGGGTTGCCTGGACAAGTTGTCCCAGGGTGCAGCCCTGTTGATAGATGTAGGTAAGGTATTGCGTGCATGCACGATAGGAATCGAAGGTCGTGAGCGCCTGCTCAACGTTTGTGTATACCTTCCATGCGCCAAAGACCTTATAGTTTTCGCCGTGCTGGACGATAAACTGATGGACATCTTCGTAGGGATAGCCCAAAAAATAGCCAATTTCGTGGGGGAACTCGCATATGCACCCCGTATCGCAGTGCCTATTTCGCGCGAGTGCGCAGACGCTGCCGTCATAGGCGCTTTCTGCGGCATTGCTGCTTGCCAGCGTGATGCGCGCGGCGAGATGCACCAGGGATGCGGGCAGGTTGTGGACATCGTAACCTTCGGCGGCTAGCGCCGTCGTGGCACGGGGGTCGGAGAGGTATCGCATGAGGTCCGCAGGGCGATACACATAGATGAGCGCTCCGCAGGGGCGCCAGACCAAAACGCTCATATGGATTCCGAGTGGCTGGAGCTCGCGGTTGCATTGGGCTATGACGGCGAGCAGGCGAGAGCGTCGCTCTTCGATATGGGCGGCGCCGGGTTTTCCGTTTTGGTTGGCGTAAACGCCGGGATAGGTAAAGAGCGAAGCCGGCTTGATACCTGCGAGCGTAGGGGAGCAGTTGCGCACGACAGCCGTTTGGTATGTTGGGATGTCAATGGTTCGAGTCACGATGCTCCTTTCGGGTCCTCAGTTGTTAGCCTAGGAAAACTTATACACGAAAGTAAGCCATGGTCAACAAAAAAGTTTGAAGAGGGAAACTAATTGACCGAACGGACACGATTTTGGGTTAAGATGGGGACACCCCATGGGGGTATCTAGATAGTGCTACTTGAAAGGGGAACGCATGAGCGACTTGCTCAACCCTGCGAATCTCATCGTGTTGGCCGTCATTGCCGTCGGCATGTTTTTTGGACTGCGTCGCATTGTCGCTTCGACACACGGAAAGAGCTGCTGCAGCGATGGCACGAGCGGTAAGAAGGCCAAGAAGGTAGTGGTTGCGGATACCGATCCGTCCCACTACCCCTATAGCGATGAGCTGCTCATCGGCGGCATGAGCTGTGACGGCTGCGCTCAGAACGTAGCCAATGCCCTCAATGCGCTGGATGGCGTGTGGGCAACGGTGACGTATGCGGACCACACAGCGCGCGTGCGCTCCAAGCGGTCGATCGATCGCGGTGTCCTTGAGGCTGCCGTGAGAGATGCGGGTTACTACGTCATGACGCTGTAGGCCTTGCCTTGGATGCGCGTCCTTGTCTAGGCTCGTCCGCGTAGCTCGATGTCCTGGATGTCGTCGAAGTCGATGGCGATATCTTTGAGCTTGAGGAGTTTGAAAGCAGGGAGCGCCTCGTCGAGGATGCCGGTGCGGCTGCGATAGCCGTATGTATCGTAATAGGTGACACGAACCAAGTCGCCACGCTTGAGGCCCTCGAGCTTTTTCGAAAGTTCGAGGGCTTTTTCTTCTGTGAGTTCGCATTTTGGCTCGGCGGTGATCTCTTGTTTACGCACGAGCTCGTAGTATCCCGTGAGGGCGGCAAAGGGCATAAACTGCGCGGCACGGCCGGCACGGACGGTGCCGTTGGCGGTGAGCTTTGGGTCGGCGGAGCGACGTCTTCCCTCGGGGTCCGCTAGGCGTTCAAAAGGTGTCGGTGGCCGCATCGGCTGTTGTTGGGACTTAGGCACGATGTCCTCCAACTTGTTCGTTGCGTTCGCGCGCGGTGGCGCCGGCGGTAAAGCTTAATCCCTTGACGAGCGCGTTCTTGCCGTACTTGCCTTTCACGGCCAGGACGGCGCGCGCCAGGTCGCGCTCGCGCTCATCGGCCTCGATATCGCTGAACAGATCGATGGTGGCAAATTCCTCGGGCATGAGGTTGCCAAATCCCAGGTTGATGCGCTTGACCGGTCGTTTGGGATCGACAGTCTGCGCCCAGAGCTCATCGAAATAGCCCATGATCTTCTTAAACGAATTGGTACGCTCGGGCAGCTTGCGGGATGCATTGGAATGCGCAAAGAGCGCGGCATAGCCACCACGCGGCTTGCCACCGTGCTCTCCCACAAAGATGCCGTCGATCGCCTGCGCCTCTCGCACCAAACGCCGGCGTTCGTCATCGCGTTGGACGGGCTTGGGCGCGCGGGGCGCGAGTTCGGGGCTGTCGGTCGCTGCGGGCTCGATGCCCGAGGTGCTCGAGCGCAGGTGCCCACAGCCGTCTATATACTGCGCCGTGCCGCTGGCGTCGAGCCGGCGTATGTCGGCGCGTTCGCTCGCATAGCCTACAAAGAGCGAGATGCTGTCGCACACCACGTGCTTGTCGATTAAGTCCAGCACAGCGGCATCGACCATCTCGCGCAAGACGGTGTAAGCCTGCTCGTAGGCATAGCCCTTCGAGAGCACCTGTCCCGTGGTGGTTGAGGTCGCTTGCGGACGATAGGCTTGGATGTCGGCGATGGTTGTCGGCTCGCGACCGAAGGCATGGTCGATGAGATACTCGGCATTGACGCCGAGCTCGTCGTAGAGCAGGTTTTCGTCGAGCGCGGCGACCCCCATCAGGTCGTAGACACCGTATTTCTCGAGGCGGGCCGCCACGCCGGGGCCGATGCCCCAGATGTCGGTGATGGGACGGTGCGGCCAGATCTCCTTGCGGAAGGTTTCGTCGTCGAGTACGCCGATGCGGCTGGCTACGTGCTTGGCGGTGATGTCGAGCGCCACCTTGGCCTGAAATAGGTTGGGGCCGATGCCAACCGTCGCTGTGATGCCGGTGCGCCCCAGGACCTCGTCGCGCAGCATGCAGGCGAAGCCTTCGGCATCGGTGTGGTAGAGGTCCAGATAGGGCGTTACGTCGATAAAGCACTCGTCGATCGAGTAGATGTGCACGTCCTGTGGGCTGACGTATTCAAGGTAAATGCCGTAGATCTGCGCCGATACCTCCATGTAGTGCTGCATGCGCGGCACGGCCTTGATGTAGTCGATGCCATCGGGGATCTCGAACAGTCGACAGCGGTTGTGAATCCCTAAGTCCTTCATGGCCTGCGTGATAGCGAGGCAGATGGTCGTGCGTCCGCGCGATTCGTCGGCAACAACCAGGTTGGTGGCGAGCGGATCGAGTCCACGGTCGACGCATTCGACGCTGGCGTAAAACGTCTTGAGGTCGATGCAGATATAGGTGTGCTGCTCGTGCGCCATCCGCGCCCCTCTATCAAACACATGTTCCTATCGAATACCTGTTCGATAATACCCGCTCGACCGGACACCGTCAAAACCTGTCCCTATTTGGCAGGTATGGTCGTGCGGTTGCATCGGGTTTTTAACGCAGCCCTAAAGAGCGCGAAACAGCTCGGAAAAGCTCGCTTCGTAGCATGAGCCTATTGGACGATACCGCCTATACGCACGGAAGGGTTGTGGGAAAGATGGTCAATTATGGGTTTGGTATGCCGACGCGCCTTGTTGCGGATGGAGATGTGGCTCGCTGGTGCGGGCGATTGGTCGCTCACTACGGTGGCACCAAGGCGCTGGTTGTACTGGGCGGTGACAAGCATACGCGCGATGAGCTCGTCTCGGCAGCACTCGGCTCGCTTGATCGAGCTCTGCTCGAACGCGTGCTTTTTCGCTGCGGCTCGGTTGAAGGCGACGGGGGAGACGAGCTGATCGACGAGGCCGTGGCCCTGGCGACCGATGAGGGCGTGGACTTTGTCCTGGCGATCGGCGATGCCGATACGGCGGGCTTTGCGCGCGAACTCGCTCGTCGCATGGCCGTACTCGATGCCGGCGAAGACGGTTTTGCCCCTTATGGATGTATCGTCTCGGAGGGCAAAGTGCCTGCCGTCGTGGGGGCCGGCGAGGTTCCCGTTTTTGCCATCATCGCGCCCGAACTGCTGGAGGGCATCGGGTCTCCTCTGCGTGAGTTGCTCGGTAGCGTCTGCGCTGCGGCCTAATATTTGGCATAAAGGGATAGGTTATTTTTGATTGGTAAAGCGTTTGACCTGCCAAATTAAACCTGTCCCTTTTTGGTCGGTTGCCGTTTGGGGGCCGATTGGCAACGCTCGCTGATTATAGTCTTGACCTGCGCTAGAATAGTGGCATCTGAATGTCCGGGCGCATGGAGGCGTGCGCCCGTATGCTGAGGAGGACTCTATGGCAACTGTTGCCGCACCTATCGATGCTACGTCGACTGCCGCTTGGAAGGCGCTCGAGGCCCATCAGGAGAAGCTCGAGGCCGAGGGTATCGACCTCAAGGCCTGGTTCGCCGCCGATGCCGAGCGCGTGAACAAGCTGAGCTTTGACGCCGGTGACCTGCACTTCGACCTGTCCAAGAACCTGGTGACTGATGAGACCGTCAAGCTGCTGTGCGATCTTGCCCGCGAGGTGAAGCTCGAGGAGCGCCGCGACGCCATGTTCTCCGGCGAGCACATCAACACCACCGAGGACCGCGCCGTCCTGCACACCGCGCTGCGCCGCCCGGCAAGCGAGAAGGGCCAGCTCATCGTCGACGGCCAGGACGTCGTCGCCGACGTGCACGAGGTTCTCGACCGTATGTACGCCTTCGCCGAGCGCGTGCGCTCCGGTGAGTGGAAGGGCGTTACCGGCAAGAAGATCGAGCACCTGGTGTCCATCGGCATCGGCGGCTCCGACTTGGGCCCGGTCATGGCCTACGAGGCCCTGCGTCCCTATGCCGACGCCGGTATCGACTGCCGCTACATCTCCAACATCGACCCCAACGATCAGGCCGAGAAGCTCAAGGGTCTGGACCCCGAGACCACGCTCGTGATTATCGTCTCCAAGACCTTCACCACGCTCGAGACCCTCACCAACGCCCGCGAGGTCAAGACCTGGATGCTCGAGCAGCTCAAGGCTCAGGGCGCCATCGACGGCTCCGATGAGCAGAACGCCGAGGCCGTGACCAAGCACTTCGTCGCCGTCTCCACCGCGCTCGACAAGGTCGAGGCCTTTGGTATCGACCCGGCCAACGCTTTCGGTTTCTGGAACTGGGTCGGCGGCCGTTATTCTGTTGACTCCGCCGTGGGTCTGTCGCTGATCGTCGTGCTCGGTCCCGAGCGCTTCCAGCAGTTCCTCGAGGGCTTCCATGCCATCGACGAGTACTTCTGCAACACGCCGCTCGAGAACAACGCCGTCGCGCTGATGGGCCTGCTCAACGTCTGGTACGTTAACTTCTTCGGCTCCAAGAGCCACGCCGTGCTTCCGTACAGCCAGTACCTGCACCGCTTCCCGGCCTACCTGCAGCAGCTCACCATGGAGTCCAACGGCAAGCACGTCCACTGGGATGGCAGCGCCGTGACCTCCGATACCGGTGAGATCTTCTGGGGCGAGCCCGGCACCAATGGCCAGCACGCCTTCTACCAGCTGCTGCACCAGGGCACCGTGGTGGTTCCGGCCGACTTCATCGCTTTCGCCAACACCGCCAACCCCGCGACCGACAACGGCCAGGACGTCCACGAGCTGTTCCTGGGCAACTTCCTGGCTCAGACCAAGGCGCTCGCCTTTGGCAAGACGGCCGACGAGGTGCGCGCCGAGGGCACGCCCGAGCAGATCGTTCCGGCCCGCTGCTTTGAGGGCAACCGTCCGACGACCTCGATCTTCGGCGACACGCTGAGCCCGTTCGCGCTCGGCGAGCTCATCGCCCTGTACGAGCACATCGTGTTTGTCGAGGGTACGGTCTGGGGCATCGACTCCTACGACCAGTGGGGCGTTGAGCTGGGCAAGCAGCTTGCCAAGCAGATCACCCCTGCCTTCCACGACGACGCCGCCAAGGCCGAACAGGACGCTTCGACCCAGGCGCTCATCGAGTTCTACCGCGCTCACCGCAAGTAGTCGCTGCTGTTAACGTATCGCGCCTTATAGTCAGGGGCCCGTATCCTATCGGATGCGGGCCCCTTTGCTTTTGCCGTGGTCCCGGGGCGCACGGCCTTTGTGGAACATCGCCGGGGCGTCGCGCGCTGCGAGAACCCTGCGCCTAGATCTCGGCCTCCGCATGGCCTCGCTGCGCCTCGGGCAGCTCCCCGTAGAGCGGATGGTCTTCGAGCCTAAAGCGCTCGACCTGTTCGGGAGTGCGACCGCGTACAAAGAGCCACGAGCGATCGATCGGCGTCGCCATGAGCGTGCTGGGCAGCGCGTCGGCGCGGTCGGAAAACACCCGGGCACTCTCGGGATCCTGGAACGCCAGCACCAGATGCGTGTCGCAGTTGCCCATGATGGAGCGTGCGCGTGCCTCGCCATAGAGCGCATCGAGCTGGTTGGTCGACTGCAGCAGCAGCGTTGCCCAGATGTTGCGGCTTCGGATAATCGAGAGCACGTTGTCGATCTGGGGGATCTGCAGATTTGCGAAGTCATCGAGCATAAAGCGCACGGGCACGGGCAGGCTGCCGTCGGGCTGCCTATCGGCCTCACGAATGAGGCCCATAAACGCCTGCGAAATAAAGAGGCCGGTCAGCGGATCGAGATTGCGGTCAATATCGCTCACGGTTACAAACAGGGCGCAGGGGGTGTGTCCCATGGAAGCGAAGTCCACCTGATGGCACTCACGATAGAGCTGTGCCGCACCGTCGAATCCCAGACACATGACCTTTTCGGCAAGGATGCCGACGATGCTCGCGTGCATGCGCTCGGCATTTTGCGTAATGGCGTAGCGCCGCCATAGCGAGAGGGCATAGCTTTGGGGGTCGGTCGTGATCAGGTCGTCAAACAATCGACCCGTGGCACCGTCCTGCAGGTGCTCGATCAGCTTGATGACCGAGCTGATCGTCTGCTCGTCGGCGGGTAGCTGTTCGGTGACGTAGGCGATAAGACACGACAGCAGGTTTGCCGCCGCATGATCCCAAAAAGGCTGGTTGTTGTCCTCGATGGGGCAGATGGCCTTTGCCACCGAGAGGATGTCCTGCTGGTTGGGCCTGCCGTCCGCCTTGCGGCGAATGTGCCTCAGGGGGTTGTAGCCGCAGCGCTCGATGCCGGGCGCAAGGGCCGGGACGGTGTTGAGGTCGGCGAAGTTGAGACATTGCACGCGGTAACCGTGGGCTGCCAGCACGGGTCCCACTTCGCGACAGAGCGTGCCTTTGGTGTCGAGCACGATGTAGCTTGCGTTCATTTGCAGCAGGTTGGGCTTGAGGACGTTTCGGGTCTTGCCGGCTCCCGAGGGGCCGATCACAAGTGCGTTGTTGTTGAGTCCCGTTTGGCGGGTGTCGCAGGAAAGCGTTCGATCCTTGGCGAGGATGGTGGACGATGCGGACTCAGATGCGGCGAGGCGGCTGGTGAGGTTAGACATGGGCGACCTCCTTGGTGGTCGAGAGAATTTCGTGGGCAAAGCCGAGCTCGACGGCGCGCTCGGCCGAAAGGTAGGTGTCTTTTGCAGTGAGGGACTGGATGCGCTTGGGCGTGAGGCCGCTGCGGTCCGAGAGGATTTGCGTGAGGGTCTTGCGGGTCTGCATGAGACGCCGGCTGGTTTCCTGCAGCGCAAGTGCCGAGCCGCCTGCCCCCTGGGGGATCAGCGGGTCGTGAATCATGAGCTCTGCATGGGGCGCCATACGGCGATCGTCGCCGCCCATAAAAATCACGGCGCCCATGGACGCGGCGAATTCCAGGCAGACGGTGCGGATGGGGCACGATGCGAGGCGCATGGCGTCATAGATCGCAAGACCCGATCGCACGCTTCCGCCGGCGCTGGCGACAAATATGGTGATGGGGCGGCTGGGGTCGGTGGCATCGAGCAGACGAATCTGCTGGCATAGGTCGTGGGCCATCGGGGTTTCGATGTTTCCCATGACGGAGAGCTCGCGACGGGCGAGCATCTCATCGTAAATGCTGGTGAGCGTGATACCTCGGGCGGATTCACGCATGGTGAGGGGGCTGATGATGGGGGAATGATTGGTGTCCATGAGGACTCCTTTCTGTTGGTTGTGTTGTGGAATAGGATTGTTGCCCGCGGAGGGGCTGGCGGGCTACAGGGTTCGTCCGAGCCTGAGATCGAGCTCGGTTGTGGGGCAGACTGCCTGTTCGTGCGGCTCGCAAGCGCCAAGGGCTCCAAAGCGATAGAGCGTTGCGGCGGGCGTGGTGTAGGCGAGCCGCAGCTGATGCTCGACAGGGGCACATCCGTCATTTTTGTAATGAGCCGCGTAGTACTGCGCGATGCTGGCGTTCATCTCGCTGCCATTGCGATGGCGCTCAAACTGGCGTCTGCAGGTCTCGATGATCTTTGCTACCGACTTGGGTGCCGTCGCGGGAACAAGGGCGAGATAGCCCTCAAATAGCTCGTTGATGCTCAGGAGGCACAGCAGGTCGATTAGCGTCCTTATGGCTGCTTCCTCGGCGGAAAAGTGCGCGGTCATGCGGTTATATCGGTTGCGGTCGACGATGGCCACATGGGGTCTAGGAGTTTTCTGCCCCGTGGTCCCGGGCTTTTGCCGCGCCTGTGAATTGAGCTCGACGTTGCAGCGCTTGAGGCCGTCCAACGGAAGGAACAGTGCGGTGCGCAGGGTGTTCCGCTTGCTTTCGAGTTCATGACGCTCGTCGGGTTCCCATTCGAGCTTGAGTTTCGTGTCGAGCGCCGTAAGCATATGGGCTAGGCAGCCTACGGTAAGAACGTACGAATCGTTGTCGCGTTTTGGGGCATAGGGGTCTGTCAGCTTGCGAATGTCGGGGTCGCCCATGATCTTTGTGCAGTGCTTCAGCAGTTGAGGGTGGTCGGCCAAGATCGTCGCGAGCGGTAGCGACGCGTAGTTCTTGATGGTCGCGGCAGCAAAGGCGGCGTCATACTCGTTTGCATATGCTCGCTCAATTCGGGCATCCAGAATGCTTTTCTTATCGCCGTCTTCAGCGTGGTGGTTTGTCATAGCTTCTCCAATCGGTTGATGTTCGTGCTGTTTGTTGATGTGCTGGTTGTCGTGAGTGATGCGCTTGCCGTGGGTGATGTGCTGACGTTGGGGTGCTATGCGGTTTTCAATGAGCCCGTGAGGCAGTTGCTGCAGGGGCGGGATGGAACGGCCCATGCAAGGCGGAAGGCATCGTGCTCAAAATCGAGACAGCAATGCCCTGGGTGCCTCACATGTGGCAGTTACCTCATTAAGTTGTCATTGCGTTTGGGGTTGTACTTTGCCGATCTTCCTTCTCTTACACGCTAAAACTCAAACTTCATATGCTCGATCTACTTAAAACCGCAACGGCGGTCTTTTATCAACTTATATGTCGGAACGCGTCTTTGCAAGTACTTTTTTGTCTTTGTTTCAAATGGGGTGGTTTTGCAACCGTCATACGCGCGCTGTGCGAACGTGCCCCGGCTCGGATAAGATAGTGCGATCGAGTTCTACCGTGCTCACCGCAAGTGGTCTTTGCTGCTGAGATAGGTCATGGCCGAAAGGGGCCCGTATCCGTTGGGATACGGGCCCCTTTTCTGTTGTCGGCCAGATACGATGGGTCGCGTGACGTCGTCAGAGGTCGAATTCGACCGCTAACGACGTTGTGCAGCTCATCATTTCTGGTCGCAAACAGTAAAGGGGCATGAGGGTGTATTGAGGAGGGGGATGTCTTGCTGTCGGCATCCGCGTGCGGTGCCATTCGATGTCTGTAAATATACGTTTAAAGCTAATTTCATACCACTTGTCGGAATGCGGACGCTGTCCTTGCATGCCGGGCGTACATTGAACGTGGTTTTTCGCGTGAAACCACGAATCGGTTGTCAGTCCTGAACAAGGAGGCCCAGCATGACGCTTGCCAAACCCATCAACAAATACATCGACTATATCGATGCCCCCGAGGACACGTTTGAGCAATATGTCGAGAAGGCGTTAAAGTACAACTTTCGCTGCGTATTTGCGAACCTGCAGGAGTACGAGACGGGCCGCGCCATGCTCGAGGACTCTGACATCATCCTTGCCGGCGCTATCGACTTTCCCCAGGGCACTATGGCGCTCGAGGAGAAGCTTGCGAGGTTTGAGGAATACGCTGCGTGTGGCTTTACCGAGATTGACTACGTTTTGAATCAGAGGTCGATCGAGAACCGCGATTTTGATGCCATCGAGCGCGAGATGACTACCATTGCTGATTTTTGTCGCGCGCATGGCATCACTGACAAGGTAATCGTCGAGATGTGCAAGCTGGACGGCGACGACGCCGCCAAGCGCCGTGTATGCGAGATCGCGCTGGAGGCCAAGCCGGGATTCCTTAAGACATCGACCGGCAGAAGCTTTGGCGGTGCTAAGCTCGAGGACGTGCGGCTGATGCACGAGGTGCTCGGCGATGCCGTGGCAATCAAGGCGGCGGGCGGTATCCATAATTACGAAGAGGCCTGCGCATTCATCGAGGCCGGCGCCAGCGCGTTAGGTGCATCGGCGGGCATCGCGATCGTCGAGGGCGCACCGACGGATGAGCGTCGCTAGCAGACGTATTTGACCTGAGCGATAAAGCTTCACGACCACACGCCGTTCATGTTCGAGACAATATGACTTTTTGCCCGTTGTAAACGGAGTCGCGATGGGTGTTCTGTATGATGGCTCAGACAAGGTTGTTCAATGACAGGGAGGCATATATGGCAATCAAAGCCATCGCGATGGATATCGACGGTACGCTCACCAACGATCAGAAGGTGATCAGCCCGCGTACGCGCGAAAAGCTGCTCGCGGCGCAGGAGTCGGGCATTAAGCTCATCTTGGCTTCGGGTCGTCCCGCATGGGGGCTACATGCTCTGGCACAGGAGCTCGACCTCCAAAACCATGACGGTCTGCTAGTCGCTTTCAATGGCGCGCATGTTGTCGACGCTCAGACCGATGAGGTCCTTTTTGACCAGGCCATGCCAGCTGACGAACTGCACCGTCTGATTGATCACCTGCAAAACTATGATGTGATCCCCATGATCTCGCTCGGGCGCGACCTGCATGTAGAGGACTCGTATCGCTGCATGATTACACTGCCGGACGGCTCGCAGAAGAATATCGTCAAATACGAGCGCGATGCCTGCGACCTTAAGATCCGCGAGGTCGAGAGCTTGCATGAGGTTGTGGACACTTATCCCGTAGACAAGCTGCTGACGGCAGGCGATCCGGCCTACCTGCAGGCGCATTACGAGGAGATGTATGCGCCCTTTACCCAGACGCTTTCGGGCATGTTTACGGCCGACTGGTACTTTGAGTACACGGCGCCCGGTATCGACAAAGCCCGTGCGCTCGAGGGTGCCCTGCCCAAACTCGGCATCGATGCCAGCGAGGTCGTATCGTTTGGCGACGGCCAGAACGACAAGTCCATGATTGAGTGGGCCGGCACCGGTGTTGCCATGGGTAACGCCGTCGAAGAGGTTAAGGCTGTAGCCCAGATGGTGACCGCCGATAACAACGAAGATGGCATTGCGGTGACGCTGGATAAGCTGCTGGGTTAGAATCGCCGATTAATGCATGGCTCGGGCGCCTGCTTGCGGGCGTCCTTTTGTTAGGGAGGGTGCCGTGTCCGCATTTCCGTTCGACGCCGTTATCTTTGACATGGACGGCGTCATTGTCGATACCGAGTATTACTACCTGGGCGAGACTGCCGCGTTTGCCAAGGAGCTTGGGCTTAACCTGACTCAAGAGGAGTTGAATGGGCAGGTCGGTACTTCGCACCAGTTCTTCCTGCATATGCTGGTCGATTGGTTTGAGCGCGCCGGTAAGGGGCATTTCACTGGCGAGGAAGCGTTGGCCCGTTGGAACGAGTGGGCGCATAAGCGTCCGCGCGACTATCAGGCTTTGATTAACCCAGGCGCCGTGGATACGATTCGAGAGCTGCCGCGCCGTGGCGTTCGCGTGGCGCTTGCCAGCTCGTCTCCCATGGATAGCATCGAGGAAGTGCTCAACGCATGCGGGCTGTCGGATGCCTTTGAGTATGTGGTGAGCGGCGAGCAGTTTAAGGAGAGCAAGCCCGAGCCCGACATCTACCTGCATGCGCTGGACCTGCTGGGGCTGCCCGCGAATCGCTGCTGCTGCGTCGAGGATTCGGTGCCTGGCATCACTGCCGGCAAGCGAGCCGGCCTGACAGTCATTGCCAAGCGCGAGGAGCGCTTTGGCTTTAGCCAGGATGCCGCGGACAAGATTATCGACCAGCTGCCGGAGCTGCTGGAACTCGCGTAGATTCTGGGCGGTACTGCTGTCACAACAGTGGTTCCGTTGGCATAAGAGAGAGGGGCGGCGTCATGGCATTTAACGTGAGCGCACTGGGGTTTGGCGACAACGTCGTCGACTGCTACGAGCATATCCACACAATGTATCCGGGTGGCAATGCGGTGAACTTTGCCGTGTATGCCAAGAAGTGCGGCGCCGCGCGCTCCGCGTATATGGGCATCTTTGGTAATGACGCTGCTGCTGAGCATGTGATTGCGAGTCTTGAGGATGAGGACGTTGAGCTTGCCAAGTGCAAGCAGCTCATCGGCGAGAACGGTGCGGCACGCGTGACCGTCGTTAACGGCGACCGTGTTTTCCTTGGCTCCAATGAGGGCGGCATCCGTGGTGATGCGCGCTATGTGCTCGATCGCTTTGACCTTGCGTACGTGAAGCAGTTCGACGTAGTCCACTCGGGCAACTATTGCTTTACCGAGCGTGAACTTCCCAAGTTGAAGGCCGCGGGCATCACGGTTTCGTTTGACTTCTCGGACGATTCGACCGACGAGTACTACGAGCAGATTGCTCCCTACGTTGACTTCGCGTTCTTTAGCGCGGCAGACGCCGCGAGTGAGGATGAGATTCGCGAGCGTCTGGCATGGGTGAGGAGCCTAGGTCCGCGTTTCGTATCGGCAACGGCTGGCGCTGAGGGCTGCATTGCCTATGATGGCTATCGTTATTACCGCCAACTGGCTAAGCCGGTAACGGATATGAAGGACACCATGGGTGCGGGCGACTCATTCCTGACTTCGTTCCTGATGTGTTATCTCGATTCCGTCAAGCGTGGCGAGGATGGTGCCGAGGCCATCGAGCGTGCACTCGACTTTGCGGCGGGGTTTGCTTCGACCGTATGCGGCATGGAAGGCTCCTGGGGCCATGGAGTGCCGATTTCCGAATAGGTGAGCAGTCCCGGGGAGTCGAATTGTCGCCCCCCGGGACTCCATGGACAAAAAATGCTAAATATGAGTACTGTCACTAATTTAGTAACAGCGAAATTAAGCTATTGAGGGCCTAGTTGGGTGTCTGCGAGTGATTAAAACCTGCTAAAAATGACTTTAACCACCTTAAAGTGCCTTGATAATGGATAGCTGTAGGTCGCGCGCGCAGACGTGGTGTAAGAGTGTCCTGAGGTCCGTCGCTGCAAGTCC
>URVZ01000008.1 GCA_900551365.1 uncultured Collinsella sp. | reverse complement strand
CGACGATAATCTCGAGGTGCAGCTCACCCATGCCGGCGATGATGGTCTGGCCGGTCTCGTGGTTGGTGGACACCTGGAAGGTCGGGTCCTCCTCGGCGAGCTTGGTCAGAGCCAGGGACATCTTGTCCTGCTCGGCCTTGGTCTTGGGCTCGATGGCAACGTCGATAACGGGCTTAGCGAACTCGATCTTCTCGAGGACGATCTCCTTGCCCTCTTCGCACAGGGTGTCACCGGTGGTGGAGTTCTTGAAGCCGACGCAAGCGACGATGTCGCCGGCGGCAGCGTCGTCACGGTCGATACGCTCGGCGGCGTTCATCTCGAGGATGCGGCCGAGGCGCTCGCGCTGACCGTTGGAAGCGTTGACCACGTAGGAGCCGGACTCGGCGCGGCCGGAGTAAACGCGGACGTAGGTGAGCTTACCGACGAACGGGTCGGTCATGATCTTGAAGACCAGGCCGGAGAAAGGCTCGTCGAAGGAAGGATGACGCTGGATCTCCTCGCCGGTATCCGGATCGGTACCGGTGACGGCCTCAACGTCGAGCGGGCTGGGCAGGTAGTCGACGACAGCGTCGAGCAGCTCCTGAACGCCCTTGTTCTTGTAGGCGGAGCCCACGAAGACGAGGTTGAGCTCGTTGGCCAGAACGCCCTTACGCAGGGCAGCCTTGAGCTCCTCGACGGTGAAGTCCTCCTCCATGAGGATCTTCTCCATGAGCTCGTCGTCAAAGCTGGCAGCAGCGTCGAGGAGCTCCTCGCGCTTGGTGGCAGCGATGTCAGCAAACTCAGCCGGGATCTCGTCCATCGGCTCGGGGTAGGTCATGCCCTTGTCGTCGGCCTTGAAGTCCCAAGCAGTCATGGTGACGAGGTCGATGACGCCCCAGAAGTTGTCCTCGGCGCCCATCGGGACCTGAGCGGCCACGGCGTTGGCGTCGAGACGATCCTTCATGGTCTCGATAGCGTTGAAGAAGTCTGCGCCCACGCGGTCATACTTGTTGATGAAGGCGATGCGGGGGACGTTGAAGGTAGAAGCCTGACGCCAAACGGTCTCAGACTGGGGCTGAACGCCGGCAACGGCGTCGAAGACGGCGACAGCGCCATCGAGGACGCGCAGGCAGCGCTCGACCTCGGCGGTGAAGTCAACGTGGCCCGGGGTGTCGATGATCTGGATGCGGTAGTCGGTACCGTCCTTCTTCCAGAAGCACGTGGTAGCAGCGGAGGTAATGGTTACGCCGCGCTCCTGCTCCTGAACCATCCAGTCCATGGTGGCAGCGCCCTCATGGACCTCACCGATCTTGTGGGTCTTACCGGTGTAGTAAAGAATACGCTCGGTCGTGGTGGTCTTACCGGCATCGATGTGGGCCATGATGCCGATGTTACGGGTATCGGAAAGCTTGTACTTAGGCTTAGCCATGTTAGTTCCTTACCTTAAACTTACCAACGATAGTGAGAGAACGCGCGGTTGGCCTCGGCCATCTTGAAGACGTCCTCACGCTTCTTGACGGAAGCGCCCAGGCCGTTGGAAGCGTCGAGGATCTCGTTGGCGAGACGCTCGGCCATGGTCTTCTCCTTGCGAGCGCGGGAGAAGTTGACGATCCAGCGGATACCCAGAGCGGTGGAACGACGGGAGTTGACCTCCATCGGGACCTGATAGGTAGCGCCACCGACACGCTTGGGCTTAACCTCGAGCGTGGGCTTGACGTTGTCCATAGCCTTCTTGAAGGTAGCGAGAGCGTCGCCACCCTCGGACTTCTCGGCAACGATCTCGAAAGCGGTGTAAACGATGCGCTCAGCGGTGGCCTTCTTGCCGTCAAGAAGGACCTTGTTGATGAGCTGAGTCACCAGGCGGTTGTTGTAAACGGCGTCAGGCTGAACCTCACGACGATTAGCTGCTGCACGACGCGGCATGTGAAATCTCCTTAAGTGTCTACCGTGCGGCGCTTAGGCGGCACACGGCGAAAGTATCAAAACGTTATCTGGCTTATTTAGCCTTAGGGCGCTTAGCACCGTACTTGGAACGGGCCTGCATACGGTTCTGGACCGGAGCAGCGTCGTAGGCGCCACGGATGACGTGATAACGGACACCAGGGAGGTCACGGACACGACCGCCGCGGACGAGCACGATAGAGTGCTCCTGCAGGTTGTGGCCCTCACCCGGGATGTAAGCAGTAACTTCGATGCCGTTGACAAGGCGAACACGGGCAACCTTACGAAGAGCCGAGTTCGGCTTCTTGGGGCTCGTGGTGAAGACGCGGGTGCACACGCCGCGCTTCTGGGAGTTGTGCTGCAGAGCAGCGTTCTTGGACTTCTTGGGCACGGAACGACGGCCCTGGCGAACCAGCTGGTTAATAGTAGGCAAAGCGTACTCCTTCTCGAATGATTCCAGCTTTCTGTAAAGTGCAACGGCTTGAATCGAGGGGTCAGCATCCCCCTACGAAACACGCAGTTCGATAGGATACGTGGCGTTAGCTGTGCCGTCAACAGACCACGCCGCCGGGCGTATCCTAAAATAAGCATATTTCCGCAAAGCCTACACAAAAGGAATCCCCTCCTGTGCGCGGGGGCGGATTCCCGGCCCGGGCGGCCCGCTGTTTAAGTTTGCTGCTCTACAGTCCTGCGCAAGACGGAAAGCACATTAAGTGCTTTCCTTTGCGTGCGGAACTCGCGACAAACTTAAACAGCGGGCCGCCCGGGCCGGGAATCCGACGTGCTTGTCGGGGCAACGTTCCCTTCCAAATAGGGACAGGTTTATTTTGGTCGGTTTTATCTGGGGAAACGTCGCGCTCCAGCGGTGATCTGCTCTCATCTGTCGCATGGAAATCGGCGGCGTTTCCATTTAACGCAAAAGAGGCCGCTTCCCCTAGTAGGAAGCGACCCCAAATCTTACGAATAGACGATGGTAAAGGGCTCTTTCGTTTCGGTCTCCCCTGTTGATGTATACCTCACAATTTCAAGGGTTACCGAGACAACTTGATCGACATCAATCAACTTCGTTGGCACCCAGATGTTCTCTCCGCTATTGCGCCCATAAGAAAAATATAAGTTGAACACCCCTGCGTCGTCATCTTCGATAATCTGCTCCGATCCATCCTTGTAGGTGACGGTCAGTTTATGATCAACTGCTTCATAGCCCAGATCATCGATATGCGTCTGGATGGAAAACGGACTGATCTCGAGAGGCGAGTCATCGGAGCGGAGTTCCTTTGTATCGACGTGCGCTCCGACGTTAAACTCTGGCGTCGATACCTCGATCACCTTCGCATCCTCACCTTTGCCCTCCGTCCAGCTGATATTCCAGGTGACCGCATGTCCCAAATCTCGCTCGCGATCCCACGAGGCAAAGTACATCGTGCCGTTAATGACCGTGTCGCTTGATGTGTCCTTATCAATTGTGCAGCGTGTGTCAGCCCATTCCTCGCCGAAGTTCATGCTTGGCGTGCCGATGCCTTGTTCTTCTTCACCATAGAGAACAAGTTCGCCTGTCTCTGCTGCCGGCTTGTAGTAGTTAACGCCATTTGGATTGGACAACGTAAACGTCACGGCTCCGCATCCGTTTTGGTCAATAGCCATCTCATGGATATCGAGCGTATAGCCATTACCCTCGACGGACAGATCAACCTTCTGGACTGCGCCCTCCAGGCTTTGGGGCGCGATACCGTCACCAAACTCTCTGGTGTAGGTATATTGAGTCCCCGATGAGCCACCGTTGGTCCAGGTAATGGAATCCCCGTTGCCGTGGTTTCCCCAGGCTGAGGCAAAATAGCCGGAATTGACAACGGCGTAGGCGACCCCTCCAGTCGCCAAAACTCCGGCAAGACATCCGATTACGGCAACATAGAGAGGCTTCGCGTGGCCCTTTCGATGAAGCGGCTCACCCGCAGCGGTATTTAGGACGCGATCTGCAAGGTCGCTATCGGCTTGGATGGACTCGAAGGCCTGCTTGATTTGATTGGATTTCACGGTCGCCCTCCTCTAGGATGAATTTGAGCTTCGATCGACCACGGGCTAAACGCGTTCGAACGGTCGCGGCTGGTACATGCAACAACTCGGCAATCTCTGAGGTCGAAAAGCCCAGATAGTAATAGAGCACGATGGGAACGCGGAATCGCTCCGGAAGTCGCATAACGTCTGACAAGACCGCCTTGGTCTCATCCTGCGCCGCCGAAAGCGAATCGGCCAGGTTCTCAATATCCTCCACACGCCTCCATGGCTTTCGAAAGAGCGATTTGCATTCATTGATCGTGACCCGGATAAGCCAGCGGCGAAGATGCTCCCAACTCTCAAAATGTCCATCGCTTTTAAGCAGCTTAAGGAAGACATCCTGGGCAACATCGTCGGCGTCGGCACAATCGCGCAGGTACGTCAATGCGATTCGAAACACGACATCACGGTGATCCTCGACCGCCTGTCTAAATGCTTGTTCTTCCATAATCACCTCCCGGTGATGCTGATGTTTCTTGCTGAGGCCCTCACCATAGATACGCTCTGGCCGAACGAAATGTTTCAAATTCAAGCAGGAAAACCTACCAAAATAAACCTGTCCCTTATTGGCAAGGGATCAACGGAACGCAACAGGTTGAGCATACGCAAGCGAGCGGCCCCCAGAGCGTACAAGGTGGCATGAAAAAGGCAGGGCATTGACCTTTTGGTCATGCCCTGCCTTTTGAATGACAGATTGTAGCTCTGGGGGCCGCGCAGCGACGGAGGTCGCCGCCGTTCGTTAGAACGGCGGAACTAGTTACTCCTCGTCGTTGTCCTTGGCCTCTTCGGCGTCGTCGGTGTCCACGAGCTGGTTGAGCAGCTCGTCGAGGGAAGCCATGTCCTCGTTGATGGCACCGTTGGCGGGAGCCTTCTTGTCGTCGATCGGGGCGCCCAGGAGCTCCTCGTCGGCGTCGGCGTGATGCGTCGGCGCAGCGGAGGTGCCCAGCAGGATGTCGTCCGGACCGTCGGGGCTAAAGACCATCTGCAGCAGCTGCGAGAGGTCTTCCTCGTCGGCAACGTCGTCGTTGTTCTCGAGGATGTAGAGCAGGTCGTGGGCCTCCAGACCGTCACGGAGCTCCTCGATCGCCTTGGCACCGATGCCATCGATGCGCAGCAGATCCTCCTCGGACTTGCCGACCAGGTCGCCGACCGTCTCGATGCCGACCTCGCTGAACTTGTTGGTCCAGCGCTGCGACACGCCCAGGTCGTCGAACAGGTACAGGCGAGCCTTCTCGGCGGAGATGGTGTGGCCGTTGCGGGTGAACGAACCGTCAGCACCACCAAACTCGTCGTAGCCGGCCCAGTCGAGCTGCTGCGGGAGCTGCTCGTCCAGGTCCTTGAGCTCAACCGGAGCCCACTCGGGCAGCGACTTGGCGTTGGGCGAAGCCGGGCCGTCGATGTCCACGTAGCCGTCGGCCGTGCGATACGTCAGCTTGGCGTTGGCGTACGGCTTGAGGCCGGTACCGGCCGGGATCTTCTTACCGACGATGACGTTGGACTTAAGGTCGAGCAGGTGGTCGACCTTGCCCTCGATGGCAGCCTCGGTAAGGACGCCGGCGGTACGGATGAACGAAGCGCTCGACAGCCAGGAGTCGATGTTGGACGCGACCTTGAGCGTACCCAGGATGACGGGCTCGGCCACGGGAGCCTGACCGCCCAAACGGGCAACGCGCTCGACCTCGTCGGCGAACTCGTAGCGGTCGACGTACTGACCAAGCAGGTACTTGGAGTCACCGGGGTTGGTGATCTGAACGCGACGCAGCATCTGACGTGCGAGCACCTCGATGTGCTTGTCGTTCAGGTCAACGCCCTGGCTGGTGTAGACGTCCTTGACGCTCTCGACGAAGGTGTGCATCGTCGACTCGATGTCGGTCAGCTTGCGCAGGTTGCGGAAGTTGACGAAGCCCTTGGTGATCTGGTCGCCGGCGCGAACCTCGCAGCCGTCCTCGATCTCGGGCATAAAGCGCACCGATGCGGGAACGCGACGCTCGTCGAGGACACGTGTGTGGTCCTCGGAGTCGGTGAGCGTCAGCACGTACTCGGACTTCTCGGGCTTAATCGAGAGGTGGCCGGAGTACGGGGCCAGCTCGGCCTCGCGACCCAGAATCTTCTCGTTGACGTTGCCGACGATATCGAACATACGGCTGACCGTAGGCAGACCCTGCGTAATATCGTCGACGCCAGCGACGCCGCCGGAGTGAATGGTACGCATCGTAAGCTGCGTACCGGGCTCGCCGATGGACTGGGCGGCAATAATGCCGACCGCGGTACCGATGGCGACCGGACGACGGGTGGAAAGATCCCAGCCGTAGCACTTCTGGCACACGCCGTACTTGGAGCGGCAGGTGAGCAGCGCGCGAAGCTTGACCTTCTTAAGGCCCGCATCGACCATCTTCTGGATGTCGGCGACCTTCTCGATGTAGCCGTCCTGCTCAAAGAGCACGGTGCCATCGGGAGCCACGACGTCCTCAATGAAGCAACGGCCGACGAGGTCGGTGTTGAGGTCGGTGGTGCCGGGGATGATGAGGTTGTAGGTGACGCCCTCGTGCGTACCGCAGTCCTCCTCGCGGACGATGACGTCCTGGGCCACGTCGACCAGACGACGGGTCAGGTAACCAGAGTCCGAGGTGTGGGATGCGGTATCGACCAGGCCCTTACGGGCGCCGTAGGTCGAAATGAAGTACTCGAGCGGCAGCAGGCCCTCGCGGAAGTTCGCCTTAATGGGAAGGTCGATCGTCTCGCCGGACATGTCTGCCATCAGGCCACGCATACCGCCGAGCTGACGCAGCTGGGTCTTAGAACCACGGGCGCCGGAGTCGGCCATCATGTACAGCGGGTTCTCCTCGTCGAACATGTCGAGCATGAGCGCTGCAACCTTATCGGTACAAGCGGTCCACTCGTTAACGACTTCGATGTGGCGCTCCGTCTCGTTGATGAAGCCCTCCTCGAAGTACTCGTTGATCTGGTCGACGTTGGCCTGGGCGCGGTCGAGCAGCTCCTGCTTCTCGGCAGGGATGAGAGCGTCCCACACCGAGATGGTGAGGCCGGCGCGGGTAGCGTAGTGGAAGCCGGAGTACTTGATGGCGTCGAGGATCGGGCCGACCTTGGCCTCGGGATAGCGATCGCAGCAGTCCGCAACCAGCTTGGCCACGTCGCCCTTGACCATCTTGTAGTTCATGAACTCGTAATCTTCGGGCAGGCACTGGCGGTTGAAGATGATGCGGCCGATAGAGGTCTCGAAGCGCGCGGTCTTGTTGCCGGTGACGTCGTAGTCGACAAACTCGTTCTTGCCGTTCTTGACGCGGAAGATACGGGTGCCGTCCTCGTTGATGACGTTGGCATCGGCAGCGGACACGCGGACCTGGATCTTGGCCTGCATGTCGACCTCGGAGCGGCAGTCATAGGCGTGCAGCGCGTCGTCGAAGCTCGAGAACACGTGGTTCTCGCCCGGCAGACCCTCGCGAACCTGGGTGAGGTAGTACACACCGATGATCATGTCCTGCGAAGGGATGTTGACCGGCTTGCCGGATGCCGGCGAGCGCAGGTTGTTCGCAGAGAGCATGAGCACGCGGGCCTCGGCCTGAGCCTGGCTGGACAGCGGCACGTGGACAGACATCTGGTCGCCGTCGAAGTCGGCGTTGAAGGGCGAGCAGACCAGCGGGTGCAGGTGGATAGCCTTGCCCTCGACCAGCACCGGCTCAAAGGCCTGGATGGACAGACGGTGCAGGGTCGGTGCACGGTTGAGCAGCACGACGCGGCCGTCGATGACCTCTTCGAGGATATCCCACACAAAGGTGGCACCGCGGTCGATAGCGCGCTTGGCGCCCTTGATGTTCTCGACCTTGCCAAGCTCGACCAGGCGCTTCATGACGAAGGGCTTGAAGAGCTCCAGCGCCATGGTCTTGGGCAGACCGCACTGGTGCAGCAGCAGCTTGGGGTCGGTAACGATTACCGAACGGCCGGAGTAGTCGACACGCTTGCCCAGCAGGTTCTGACGGAAACGACCCTGTTTGCCCTTGAGGGCCTCGGCGAGCGACTTGAGCGGGCGACCGCCACGGCCAGAGACCGGGCGACCACGACGGCCGTTGTCGAACAGGGCGTCCACGGACTCCTGGAGCATGCGCTTCTCGTTATTCACGATGATCGCAGGGGCGTCCAGGTCGAGCAGGCGCTTGAGTCGGTTGTTACGGTTGATCACGCGACGGTACAGGTCGTTGAGGTCGGACGCGGCGAAACGGCCACCGTCAAGCTGGACCATCGGGCGCAAATCGGGCGGAATGACCGGAATGACGTCCAGGATCATGTTCGCGGGGCTGTTGCCGCCCTTCAGGAAGGCGTCAACGACCTCGAGGCGCTTAACGGCCTTCTCGCGCTTCTGCTTCTGGGAGTCCTCGTCGGCGATGATGGCCTTGAGCTTCTCGGCCTCGGAGGGGAGGTCGATGGCAGCGAGCAGGTCGCGGACGGCCTCGGCACCCATGCCGCCCTTGAAGTACATCGAGTAGTAGCGGGTCATCTCGCGGAACAGCGGCTCATCGGAAATGAGGTCGCGCTCGCTGAGCTTCATGAAGGCGTTGAAGGCGTCCGTGCGGAGCTGCTTCTCGTCCTTGCACTCTTCCTCGATGTCGACGATGCCAGAGGCGATCTCCTCGGGGGTCAGCGGCTCCTCGTCGGAGAACTCGTCAAAGTTCTCGGGGTTGCCCTGCTCCTTGAGGGACTCGATCTGGCGGGCGCACTCGGCATCGATCTCTTCCAGATCGGCGGCGAGCTCCTCGCGCAGGTCGTCGGCGTCGGCCTCGCGAGCCTCGTAGTCAACCTCGGTGATGATGTAGCTGGCGAAGTACAGAACCTTCTCGAGGTCCTTGGACTTGATGTCGAGCATACGGCTCATCGGGAAGCTCGTGGGGCTCTTGAAGTACCAGATGTGGGACACGGGAGCGGCGAGCTCGATGTGGCCCATGCGGTCGCGACGCACCTTGGCCGAGGTGACCTCGACGCCGCAGCGCTCGCAGACGATGCCCTTAAAGCGGATGCCCTTGTACTTGCCGCAGGAGCACTCCCAGTCCTTGGCGGGACCGAAGATCTTCTCGCAGAACAGGCCGTCCTTCTCGGGCTTGAGGGTACGGTAATTGATGGTCTCCGGCTTCTTGACCTCACCGTGCGACCAGGAACGGATCTGGTCGGCGGAGGCAAGGGAGATCTTTACCGAGTCAAAATCAGTAGCTTCGAAATCTGCCACAGTCAACTACTCCTTATCAGTGGTCGTGGCGGCGACAGCCTCGGGTGCCTCGGCGGTCTCGGCATCCTCGGCCTCGACGTCGGCGTCAACGCCGGCGAGCGCAGCCAGGTCGTCGAGAGCAGAGGTCTCCTCGGCGGTCACAGGGGCGGAGGCGTCCTCGTCGGCATCGTGCATGGGCTCGATGTCCAGTGCGAGGGAGCGAATCTCCTTGACGAGAACCTTGAAGGACTCGGGGATACCCGGGACAGGAACGTTCTCGCCCTTGACGATGGACTCGTAGGTCTTGACACGGCCCACGGTATCGTCGGACTTGACGGTCAGGATCTCCTGCAGGACGTTGGAAGCACCGTAAGCGTACAGTGCCCAAACTTCCATCTCGCCGAAGCGCTGGCCGCCGAACTGAGCCTTGCCGCCCAGAGGCTGCTGGGTAACCAGGCTGTAAGGGCCGGTCGAACGGGCGTGGATCTTGTCGTCGACCATGTGGCCGAGCTTGAGGATGTAGGACGTACCCACGGTAATGGGCTCGCGGAACTCCTCGCCGGTGCGGCCGTCGAACAGGCGGGTCTTGCCGCGCTCGTCAAGCTGGGTGACGAACTCGGGGCGCATGTGATCGCCAAAGGCAGCGGTAGCCTTGTTGAGCATGTTCTTGTTGGCACGACGGATGACCTCGGCGATCTCGTCCTCCTTGGCGCCGTCGAAGACGGGCGTGGCGGTGAAGAACGGACCGGGGACGTACTTGTCGGAGTCGGCCTGCTCGGTATCCCAACCGCACGCAGCAGCCCAGCCAAGGTGGCACTCGAGCAGCTGGCCGACGTTCATACGCGAAGGAACGCCCAGCGGGTTGAGGATAACGTCGATCGGGGTACCGTCAGCCATGTAGGGCATGTCCTCGACCGGCAGAACGTTGCAGATAACACCCTTGTTGCCGTGGCGGCCGGCGATCTTATCGCCCTGCTGGATCTTACGACGCTGGGCGACGTAGACGCGCACCTGCTCGTTGACGCCGGGGGCCAGGTCGTCGCCGTTCTCGCGGCTAAAGCGGACGACGTCGATGACGCGGCCATAAGCGCCGTGAGGCATCTTAAGGGAGGTGTCGCGGACGTCGTGGGCCTTGGCACCGAAGATGGCGCGCAGCAGGCGCTCCTCGGCGGTCAGAGCGCTCTCGCCCTTAGGCGTGACCTTGCCGACCAAGATGTCGCCAGGGCCGACCTCGGCGCCGATGCGGATGATGCCGTCCTCGTCGAGGTTGGCAAGCATGTCCTCGGAGAGGTTCGGGATCTCGCGGGTGATCTCCTCGGGGCCGAGCTTGGTGTCGCGGGCGTCGATCTCGTGACGGGTGATGTTGATGGTCGTCAGCAGGTCCTCGGCCACCAGGCGCTCGGACACGACGATACCGTCCTCGTAGTTAAAGCCTTCCCACGGCATGTAGGCCACGGTGAGGTTCTGACCCAGTGCGAGCTCGCCGTGATCGGTCGAAGGACCGTCGGCCAGAGGCTCGCCCTGCTCAACGGTGTCACCAACGCGAACGAGCGGACGGTGGTTGATGCAGGTGGACTGGTTGGAGCGCTGGTACTTGGCCAGGTGGTACTCGTCCATGCCGCCGGCATGCTTGACGATGATCTTGGCGGCGTCGGCAAAGATGACCTCGCCGGCGTTCTTGGCCAGGGTGACCTCGCCGGAGTCCAGAGCGGCGCGACGCTCCATGCCGGTACCGACATAGGGAGCGGCGGGGTGAACCAGCGGCACGGCCTGACGCTGCATGTTGGCGCCCATCAGCGTACGCTTGGCGTCATCGTGCTCAAGGAACGGGATCAGCGTGGCTGCGACGGAGAGCATCTGACGCGGCGAGACGTCCATGTAGTCGACGTCCTCGACGGGCACGTCGGCGGGAGCGCCGAAGGAGCCGTCGAAGTCGCGGGTACGGGCGATCACGGTGTGCGGACGGACGATCTTACCCTCGGCATCGGTCGTGATGAACTCGTTGGTCTTGGGATCGAGCGGCGTGTTGGCCGGCGCGATGACGTGCTTCTCTTCCTCGTCAGCGGTCATCCAGTCGATCTGATCGGTGGCAACGCCGTTCTCGACGCGACGGAACGGGGCCTCGATGAAGCCATACTCGTTGACGCGGGCGTAGAGGGCGAGCGAGCCGATCAGGCCGATGTTGGGGCCTTCGGGGGTCTCGATCGGGCACATGCGGCTGTAGTGCGAATTGTGAACGTCGCGGACGGCCGTCGGCACGTTGGTGCGGCGGCTGGAGCCGGACTTGTGGCCGGCAAGACCACCAGGGCCGAGTGCGGACAGACGGCGCTTGTGGGTCAGACCGGTCAGGGGGTTCGCCTGGTCCATGAACTGCGAGAGCTGCGAGGAACCGAAGAACTCCTTGATGGAAGCCACGATCGGACGGATGTTGATGAGCGACTGCGGGGTGATCTCGTCGATGTCCTGGGAGCTCATGCGCTCACGGACGACGCGCTCCATACGGCTCATGCCGATACGGAACTGGTTGGCGACGAGCTCGCCGACGGTACGGATACGGCGGTTGCCGAAGTGGTCGATGTCGTCGACCTTGAAGCCCTGCTCGCCGGCAGCGAGGGACAGGAGGTAGCGCAGCGTCGCGACGATATCCTCGTCGGTGAGCACCGTGACCTCTTCCTCGGTAGTGAGGTTGAGCTTCTTGTTGACCTTGTAACGACCGACGCGGGCCAGGTCGTAGCGCTGCGGGTTAAAGAGCAGACCCTCGAGCAGGCTGCGGGAAGCGTCCACGGTGGGAGGCTCGCCCGGGCGCAGGCGACGGTAGATCTCGATGAGGGCGTCCTCGCGAGTGAGGGCGGTGTCGCGCTCCAGGGTGCGCTTGATCACATCGGAGTTGCCGAGCAGCTCGATGATGTCGTCGTTGGTGACGGCGATGCCAAGGGCGCGCAGGAACATCGTGGCGCTCTGCTTACGCTTGCGGTCGATGGAGACCATGAGCTGGTCGCGCTTGTCGACCTCAAACTCAAGCCAGGCACCGCGGGACGGGATGATCTGGGCCTTGTAGATCTGCTTGCCCGAATCCATCTCGGAGCTGTAGTACACGCCCGGGGAGCGGACGAGCTGCGAGACGACGATACGCTCGGTACCGTTGATGATGAAGGTGCCCTGATCGGTCATCATGGGGAAGTCGCCCATAAAGACGAGCTGCTCCTTGATCTCGCCGGTCTCCTTGTTGGTGAGACGGACGTCAGTCAGAAGCGGGGCCTGATAGGTCATGTCCTTCTCGCGGCACTCCTCGACGGTGTGCGCGGGGTCGCCGAACTGATGCTCGCCGAAGGTAACCTCGAGAACATGGTTCTGACTCTGGATGGGGCTGGATTCCTTGAACGCCTCACGAAGGCCCTCGTCCTTAAAACGCTCAAAGGATTCCCTCTGAACAGAGATAAGGTTGGGGAGCTCCATGGCCTCCGGGATTTTCCCGAAGCTGACGCGCTTGCGCTCAGTGGCAGTGTATGCGTAGGTCACCAGGTTTTTCCTCCTTCACGGAAATGCTCGGTGGATTGGCGAGGCATAGCTTCGCCAGTTATCGCAACCTAATAGTTTATCAGGTACCGACCGTTGAGCAAGAAAAGCCTTGACGCGATTGAGTTTTTGGAGTAGCAAAGTTTTTCGACAGAAAATGCGCAGGTAAATGTATGTGTATCGAACACCTGTTCATATATTTTCTGTGAACAGAGGGCTGGCAATCGCAGCTCTTATAAAAAAACGGGCGCGAACCGAAGTCCGCACCCGTAAATGTCAATGCCCGAAAGGCTTATTTGCGCATCAAACCGCCGCGCTCGTCGATGGCATCCCAGAAGGCGCCGGCAAAGCGAGGATCGCTTGCAGCCATGAGGGCGTTGGTAGCCATCCAGCCAGACGGGGTACCGGTATCGTAGCCCGACAGCGGGTCGATGACGACGGCATACATGGCCTCGCGGTCGAGCGAGCGGGCCATGGCGTCGGTCAGCTGGATCTCGCCGCCCTTACCGGCCTGCTGATCGGCCAGCAGATCCATGACCAACGGGCTCAGCAGGTAGCGACCGACGATGTACAGGTTGGACGGAGCCGCCTCGGGAGCGGGCTTCTCGACCAGGCCGCCGATACGCCAGACAGCGCCCGGCTCGGCATCGGCAACGCCCTCGGCGCCCTCGAGCGAACCGACGCGCTCGCCGGCGATAACGCCGTAGCGGCTGACTTCCTCGGGCGAGCAAGCAGCGACGGCGATAACCGAAGCGCCACCGTGCTCCTTGGAAACGGCGAGCATCTTGTCGCAGATGTCGCGGTTAGGCACAACGTAGTCGCCCAGAAGAACCAGGAAGTTCTCCCCTGCCACGGCGTCGGCAGCAGAGCGGATAGCATGGCCGAGGCCCTTGGGCTCGTACTGATAGCGGAAGTCGACCGGCATACCGCCAGCGTGGGCGACGGCATCGGCATAGGCGTTCTTGCCGCGCTCGCGCAGCAGGTTCTCGAGCGAGCGATCGGGCTGGAAGTAGTTCAGCAGCTCGGGCTTGCCGGGAGAAGTAACGATGATGGCGTCGTCGACTTCCTCGGGGTCGAGCGCCTCCTCGACGACGTACTGAATGACGGGCTTGTCGAGCACCGGCAGCATCTCTTTGGGCGTGCACTTGGTGCCAGGCAGAAAACGCGTGCCAAGACCGGCGGCGGGGATGATTGCCTTCATGTTATTCAAAGATCCTTTCGCAGGCGCAAAAGCGCCCCATGCGTGCGGCACACAGCCGCAGACCAAATTGCGATACCCAAGCATCTTACCGCTGGAACTATATGTCGCTACAAGGCAGAGACAATTCTTCAGCAGGTCAACGCAAATTATTGCTCGAATGGTGCAATTTTATTGCCCAACGGCAGGGCGCCCGATACGACGCAAATCACAGAACATGGCAGTTTGAGCTACCGATGTCGAGGGACCGAAAAACAAAAAAGACGGGGCTCGCAATGCGAACCCCGTCTGCAAAGAAATCTGGCGAGAAAGCCTGATTACTTGAGGGTGACAGCAGCGCCAGCAGCCTCGAGCTTCTCCTTGGCAGCCTCGGCGTCCTCCTTCTTGGCACCCTCGAGAACAGCCTTGGGAGCGCCCTCGACGACCTCCTTGGCCTCCTTCAGGCCAAGGTTGGTGAGCTCACGGACGGCCTTGATGACCTGGATCTTGTTGTCGCCGAAGCCCTCGAGCACGACGTCAAACTCGGTCTTCTCCTCGGCCTCAGCGGCGCCAGCAGCAGGAGCGGCGACAACAGCGGCAGGAGCAGCGGCGGAAACGCCGAAGGTGTCCTCGATAGCCTTGACGAGCTCGGAAGCCTCGAGAAGGGTCATTTCCTTAAGAGCATCGATGATCTCATCGGTGGTAAGCTTAGCCATTTCTAAGTCCTTTCGGTTTCCGTGTCTGTGCACGGAGATCAGTTAAAACACGGCGTGAATGCGCCAGGGGTGCGGCGTTGCCGCCGCGGGTGAAAACAGCAACTAGGCTGCCTTCTGCTCGGAGACCTGCTGAATCGAACGAGCGAGACCAGAGGAAACGCCGTTGACGCAGACAGCGATGTCGCGAGCGAAACCGGAGATGAGACCGGCGATCTGGCCGAGAAGCTGATCCTTGGTGGGCAGCTCGGCGATAGCCTTAACATCATCAGCGGAAACGGCCTTGCCGTCGGAGATACCGCCCTTGATCTCAAGGACGCCCTTGGACTTAGCGGAGAAGTCCTTAAGGGCCTTAGCGGCCTCGACCGGCTCGGACTCGTAGAACACATAAGCGACGGGGCCGGCGAGGATCTCGTCGATCTCGGGCTGCTCCTGGTTCTTGAGGGCGATCTTGACCAGGTTGTTCTTGTAGACCTTCATCTCGGCGCCGCACTCGCGAAGCTGATGACGCAGCTCCTGAGCCTGCTTAACCGTCAGACCGTTGTAGTTGACGACGAACAGACCGGCGTTCTCGGCGATACGGGACTCGATCTCTGCAACCTTGTCGATTTTGTACTGCTGGGGCATGAATTACACCTCCTCGAATTCTTTCCGGGCACGGTCCGCCACAAGGACGTGACGGGGGCATGTCCAAAAAGAAAGCCCCCGCGCTGCATGAGCGACGGGGGCGAGAAGACATATCTACTCGACCACCTCGGCTGGCGGGATATCCCATTAAGCTCGCGGGCGATGCCCGTTTGCACCGGCTGTCTCTGGCAGCGGATTCGTGCGTGAACCGAAAGTATTATGGCGGGGACCCCGGCGTCGGTCAATGGAAACCCTGGCTGCACACAATTCCACCATCCGGCACGCGTCGCCGAAGGCCAGGCGCAAGGTTTTCGCTCGGTCAAGTCCTGGCTCGCACGAAGAGCACATTAAGTGCTCTTCGGCTCGTGCGGAATCTACGAAAACCTTGCGCCTGGCCTTCGGCGGCGCGTGCCTGCGTTGACTTTGGGCAGCCAGGGTTGCCGTTGGCCGGCGCGCCCCACTCATAATGCTTGGGTCGGTGGGCTGATGTGTTGCGTCCCTGATGGCTACAGGGTTGAAACGAAGTTGGACAGGCGGCGGAGACCTTCGTCCAGGTTTTCATCGCTTACGCAGTAGCTGAGGCGGATGTGGCCTTCGGTGCCGAAACAGTCGCCCGGGACTAGGGCTACGTTTGCTTCTTTGATGGCTTTGATACAGAAGGCTTCGCTGGTTAGGCCGAACTTTTTGATGCTCGGGAAAGTGTAGAAGGCTCCTGCGGGCTCTACCACGTCGAGGCCCATGGCGTCTAAGGCTGCGAGCACGCGTTCGCGGCGGGCTCGGTAGACTTCGAGCATGGGGGTTGGGTCGACGGTCAGGGCTCGCGCTGCTGCGTCCATCTCAAATGAAACGGCGCTCGATACTAAGTATTGGTGGGCTTTTGCGATCTCGGCGATGACGGGAGCTGCCGCTGCGAGCCAGCCCAAACGCCAGCCGGTCATGGCCCAGGGCTTGGAGAAGCTCTCGATGATCACCGTCTGCTCGCGTAGCTCCGGGTGGCGCTGGGCAAATCGTTCGTAGCCGTCCACATAGACGAGGCGGTTGTACACGTCGTCGCAGACTACGTAGATACCCGCCTGCTCCGCTACGCACGCCACGGCATCGAGCGATGCTGCGTCGAGGATGCAGCCCGTGGGATTGTTGGGCGAGCAGATAACGATGGCCTTGGTCGCTGGGGTCACACAGGCGCGAAGCGCTTCCTCGTCAACCTGAAATTGCGCGGGCTCCGTATCCAAAAAGACCGCCTTGGCATGGTTGGCAACGACGATGCTCTCGTACAAGCCAAAGGCCGGCGTGGGGATGATGACCTCGTCGCCGGGGTTGAGCATAGCCATGAATGTTGCCGACAGGGCCTCGGTCGCACCGTCGGTCAGAATGACCTCGTCGGCCGAAAACGTAAGGCCCGCGTCGCCCATATATGCGGACAGCGCCTCGCGCAGGGCAGGGCGACCGTTGTTGGGCGGATAATGCGTGTCACCGCGGTCCAGCGATGCAGTCACCTCGGCACTAATCACATCGGGCGTGGGAAAATCGGGCTCGCCAAGCGCAAGCGCGATGCACCCCGGGTGCTGGGCGGCGAGCGCATTGATCCGACGGATGCCGGAGGGCTTGAGCGTGGCAAGCGAGGTATTCATGGGCAGACGCATGGCGTTCCTTTCGTAAGGGTTGCACTAGGATAGCGCGGCGAGGCGCCGCCAGACGGTGTAACCTAAACGGAAACCAACCGGAAAGGAGGCGGCATGGAGACGACCGCACGCGGCGATGTACCAAAAACATTGCAAACCATTGCGTATATCAGCATTCCCAATAGCGCCGATCTTGAGTTTTTGCTCTGGGACTTGCAGGATGCCATCGCCGCCTATGCTCAGCTTTCTGGCACCGCGCTCCCCCGCCCGGTTGATTTGGAGGCGGATGATGCCGGTGTAGTCGATGGCATGGTGCTCGCTGTTGATGATGCATTTGACGATGAGGCTATGATCGCTGTCGAGGAGATACTCAATCGCTTTGGAAATACAGAGACACGCATCTATGTCGTCGTCCAGGCCGCGTCCAAAAACAACAAGCAGGCGGACGAAGTCCTCGACCGCCTATACCGGGCATGTATTCTACGTGACCTACCATGGTGTGACGGTGTTGTCATCTGTGCCGGCAGCGGCATCGCAGCGCTTCGCCATTCCCCACGCATGGGTCTCTTACGCCGGCCTTTTTCGGAAGCGATGGATAAGCTTGTGGGCGCTGTGCGCATGGGCTGCTCCATTGAGCATGCGCAGCTGCTTGGCGGTGGCAATGCCGAAAGCGTCGATGCCGACGGCATGGTGCGCGCCAAGCCCGCGCTGCCCGCACCGATCTGGCATGCCATCATGAAACGCCTCGGCACCCGCGCCCAATCAGATATCTAAATTACAGCGCGCCCCAATCAACGGCCTCACGCCAGCGCTCTACAAGGCGTTCCAGGCGCCATGCCGCATTGGCGGGACTTGTCGACGGCAGAACGATGGCCGGCAGCCCGGTGCGCTCTTGTAGATAGCGCTTGTAGAGCCGGCCTGCCGTGCCGCCGTTACAGACAACGACCTCGATAGGAGCTGCGCCGGCAATGCGCTCGACATGCGCCGGAACGACGTTTTTGATGCTGGCGTCACTCGAACCCTTAATGTCGCAGCTCTCGATCACATCCCACAGGGCTACGCCGCTGTTAAGCAGCATGGAGCGCTTGGCGGCAATCGAGGCGTCGAGCGTCGCAGGCTCGCTGCCTGCCAAAGGGTCGCCCTCGTTGGGCGGCACGGGCACACCGAGGCACGCAGCCATCACGCGCCAAAAGCGGTTCTGGGGGTTGCCGTAATAAAAGGCATTGGCGCGCGAAAGCACCGAGGGAAACGACCCAAGCACCAAAACGCGCGAGCGCTGGTCGAACACGGGCTCAAACCCATGCTCAATATGTTGATAGCCCTCGTCGGACGCAGCCATGGCCTAGGCCCTCAGCAGATAACGCACCTCGTAGGGCGCAAGCTCAAGGGCACCCGTCAGCTCGACCGTGGGCGCATCGTCGGCAAGCAGGTCGACGAAGGAGCCGTTGAGCTCGCCGGCTCCAAAGGTATAGGGCTCGTTCACGGCGTTGACCGCCACGAGCACCGTCGCGTCATCGCAGGCGCGCTCGAACAGCAGCTGCTTGTTCTGGATCACCACGTTGCGATAGGCACCGTAGTTGAGAGCACGGGCGGCCGCGTCGTCGGCCGAGCGAAGGTGCGTGAGCTGCGTGATGAAGGCCGTCAGCTCGTTGGGCGCAGGCTCATCGAGCGCAGGGCGCAGCGCCCAGTCGCCATCGGGGCCGCCCTTTTCGCCAGCAATTCCCCACTCGCTGCCGTAGTAGACACACGGGATGCCCGGCATGCCAAAGAGCATGCCGTAGGCGGGACGCAGGCAGAACTTGTCGGTAAGGATGCTCGCCAGGCGCGGCACATCGTGGTTGTCGACAAACGACAGCAGGTGCTTGCCGCGGTAGATGCACCACGGATCGCCGCCAAACTGGCGATGCAGCGAGTGGGCGATCTCGAACATGTTGACCGAATTAAAGCTGGAGTAAAGGCCTTTGTAACACTCGTAGTTGGTGCAGGAATCGAGCATCTCGTCGTTGACGATCTGGTTGTAGTCGCCGTGGAGCGTCTCGCCGATGAGCGCAAAGTCGGGCTTGAGCTCACGGGCAAAGCTATGCAGACGACGCATGAAATCGCGGTCGAGCATGTAGGCGACGTCCAGGCGCAGACCGTCGACGCCAAAGACATCGGCCCAACGGCGCACGGACTCGAGCAGGTAATCGACCACGGCGGGGTTTTGCAGGTTGAGCTTCACAAGCTCAAAATGGCCTTCCCAGCCCTCGTACCAAAAGCCGTCGCCATAGCACGAGTCGCCGTCAAAGCTGATGTGGAACCAATCCTTGTAGGGCGAGTCCCACTTGCGCTCCTGCACATCGCGGAAGGCCCAAAAGCCGCGACCGACGTGGTTGAAGACGGCGTCGAGCACCACGCGGATGCCGTGGGCATGCAGTGTGTCGCATACGGCGGCAAAGTCGGCGTCCCCACCCAGGCGGCGGTCGATGTGGCGCAGGCTGCGCGTATCGTAGCCGTGGCTATCAGACTCGAGCGGCGGGTTGATGAGCACAGCGCCAACGCCGAGTTCCTGCAGGTAGTCTGCCCATTGGGCGATTTTCATGATGGGCGCATCGGGGTTGGGCGCGGCGTTGGCAGCCTGGGCGAGCTCATCCTCGGCAACGGGCGCGGCGTTTTCGCGCGGAGCTCCGCAGAAGCCCAGCGGATAGATCTGATAGAACGTCGTCTCGTATACCCACATAGCAACCTCCCGGTAAGCTCAACACAACGACATCCATTGTATGCCCGGCGTGCACCCCCCCCTTCCCCAAAATAAGTTGCGGTGAAATACGGACTGTTTACCAGGTTTACTGGGCTAAACACTCCGTATTCCACCGCAACTGATGAGGAGGATGTGGCTAGGCGACGGGCTTTGCACGGCGTATGGCTGGGAACATCACCGTGATGGCGAGGATGACGCCCACGACGGCAATCGCCCCGCCCACAAAGCCGATCCAGGCGATACCGGGACCCGAAACCACGGCTCCACCGATCGCGGTACCCGTGCCGATACCGAGGTTGAACAGGCCCGAGAAGATCGACATGGCGACGGCCGACGAATCTGCCGGCGTGTGCTTGATGAGCTCGGCCTGAAACGCCACGTTAAAGGCCGTGGCGCAGCAACCCCACAGTGCGCAGACGGCAAGCACTGTCACGAGCGACGATGCGGCCGGCCCCATGAGCAGCAGGGCCACCGGCACGCCGGAGAGCGTGATAGCCAAGAACGGGAAGCGATGCCCATCGAACAGGCGGCCAAACAGCCAGCTTCCGAGCAAACCAGAGCAGCCAAACGCCGTCAGCGTCATGGTAATGGCGCCCGCATCGACGTGCGCGACCTGCGCCAGGAAGGGCTCGATATAGCTGTAGCTTGCGTAATAGCCGGTCGCCATGAAGACCGTGACTGCGTAGAGCGCGATGAGGAGCGGGTTCTTGAGCAGCTCGGGCAGCTGCTTGAGCGTAAAACGCTCGCCCGCCGGCATGGTGGGGAACACCGTGGCCTGGTACACCACCGCAGCGGCAGAGAGGGCCCCAACCACGGCAAACGTCATACGCCAACCCACGGCCAGGCCAATGGCACGGCCGAGCGGCAGGCCGAAGATCTGTGCGATGGAAGAGCCCGTGGCGATCATGCTGATAGCGAGCGCCCCGTGGCGTGTGTCAACCAGGCGCGACGCCATGATCGAGGCGACCGACCAGAACACGGCGTGCGCGCAGGCAACCACCAGGCGCGCGCAGACTAAGATGGGATAGGTCGGTGCCAAGGCGGACAGGAACTGGCCCAGCGAGAACACGGCGAGCACGCCCAGCAGCATCCGCTTGAACTCGAAACGCGAAGCGAACACCATGAGCGGCAACGACAGCAGCATGACGCCCCAGGCATAGACCGAGATCATGATGCCCGCCTGGGCCTCGGTGAGCGAGAACGACGCGGCGATATCAGTCAAAAGGCCGATGGGCATAAACTCCGACGTGTTGAACACGAACGCACAGCAGGTGAGCCCGACGAGTGGGAGCCACTGCTTGAGCGTGATGCCGTCTTGCCTTGTCTGAGTCATATATAACGTCTCCAATCGTTTTGAGCGGAGGCGATTATATAGCAACGGCCCCGCATCCGTCAGTACAGATGCGGGGCCGAAAACAATTCGATACACAGAGGTTGCGCCGTCAATTCATAACTAAGCCAACCCCAGCAACATGCCCGCCGAATGCACGACAAACGCCACGATCCAGGCGACCGTCACTTGAAACGCGAACACGGCAACGGCGTAGCGCGCGCCCAGCTCGCTCTTGACGGCGCCGATGGCTGCCACACAGGGCGGGTACAGCAGCGTAAAGACCAGGAACACATAGGCAGTGAACGGCGAAAACATGGTCGACAGTGCCGCGGGCGAGGTCGCGCCCAAAAGCACCGTGAGCGTCGAGATGACGCTCTCCTTGGCGATGAGTCCCGTGACGAGCGCCGTCGAGGCGCGCCAGTCGCCAAAACCGAGCGGGGTCAACACCGGCGCGATGATGCTACCCAGACCGGCAAGCAGACTCTGCGACTGATCGGCGACCACATTAAAGCGGATGTCGAACGTCTGAAGGAACCAGATGACCACGGTAGCGGCAAAGATAATGGTAAAGGCCTTGGTAATAAAGTCTTTGGCCTTATCCCATGCCAGCATCACCGTCGTCTTGACGCTCGGCAGGCGGTAATTGGGCAGCTCCATGATAAACGGCACCGGGTCGCCCTTAAATGCCGTGCGGTTGAGTACCAAAGCCGCGATACAGCCAACCGCAATGCCGATCAGATAGAGCGAGACCATGGCGGGAACCGTCGCCTGTGGGAAAAACGCCCCGCACAGCAGACCATAGACCGGCAACTTGGCCGAGCAGCTCATGAACGGCGTGAGCATGACCGTCATCTTGCGGTCGTGCTCGGATGGGAGCGTACGGGTCGACATGATAGCCGGCACGGTGCAGCCAAACCCGACGAGCATGGGTACAAAGCTGCGGCCCGACAGGCCAAAACGACGCAGCACCTTATCCATGACAAAGGCGACGCGCGCCATGTAGCCCGAGTCTTCCAGAATGGAGAGGAACAAGAAGAGCACGACGATAATCGGCAGGAAGGTCAGCACACTGCCCACGCCCGTAAGCACGCCGTCGACAGCCAGCGAGCGCACCACGTCGTTGGTGCCGAACGCCTTGAGGCCCGCATCGGCCGAGGCGATGATAGCAGCGATACCGTCCTCCATGAGTCCCTGCAACGCCGCGCCGATCACGCCAAACGTCAGCCAAAAGACGAGGCCCATGATCACCAGGAACGCCGGAATGGCCGTGTAGCGACCCGTCAGGATGCGGTCGATCTTGACGGAGCGCACGTGCTCGCGGCTTTCGTGCGGTTTGACGACGCAGCGCCCGCACACGTCGCCGATAAAGCTAAAGCGCATATCGGCCAGCGCGGACAGGCGGTCGGTGCCGGCCTCGCCCTCCATCTGGGTAATGATGTGCTCGATAGCGTCGAGCTCGTTGCGATCCAGGTGAAGCGCCTCGGTCACCAGCTCGTCGCCCTCAACCAGCTTGGTCGCCGCAAAGCGCACCGGGATGTGCGCCGTCACGGCATGGTCCTCGATCAGGTTGGCAATGCCGTGGATGCAGCGATGCAGTGCGCCGCCGTCCGATCCATCGGGCGCACAGAAGTCCAGGCGACCGGGGCGCTCGCGGAACCGCGCCACGTGCAAGGCATGATCCACCAGCTCGCCGATACCCTCGTTGCGGGCAGCGCTAATGGGAACAACAGGCACGCCCAACAGGCTCTCGAGCAGATTGACGTCCACGGCGCCGCCGTTGGCCGTCACCTCGTCCATCATGTTGAGCGCGATGACCATGGGGCGGTCGAGCTCCATAAGCTGCAGCGTCAGGTACAGGTTACGTTCGATGTTGGTGGCGTCGATGATGTCGATGATGGCGTCGGGGTTTTCGTCCAAGATGAATTGGCGGCTGACGATCTCTTCGCCCGTGTACGGCGACAGGGAGTAAATGCCGGGCAGATCGGTAACGCTTGCCTCGGGATGGTTACGGATGGTGCCGTCCTTGCGGTCGACCGTCACGCCAGGAAAGTTACCGACGTGCTGGTTGGAGCCCGTAAGCTGGTTGAACAGCGTGGTCTTACCGCAGTTTTGGTTGCCGGCGAGGGCAAAATGCAGCGGTGCGCCCTCGGGCACGGCCGTTTTTGCCGCACGGGGCGAATACATCCCCTCGCCGAGTGCCGGATGCTCCGTCGTTCCGATTGCGGCGTTGGCGCGCGGACCGGTATCGGTGTCGTGCACATCCACGAGCTCAATGCGTGCGGCATCATCCTTGCGCAGCGTCAACTCGTAGCCACGCAGGCGAATCTCGAGCGGGTCGCCCATGGGGGCGTACTTCATCATGGTGACTTCGGTGCCCGGCGTTAGGCCCATGTCCAAAATATGCTGTCGGAGTGCCTGGTCGTCCGATGCCACCGATGCGACAACGGCGTCCTTTCCAATCTCGAGCGTATCGAGCTTCACGTCCGTGTTCCTCCCCCGGCGCCCACAGGGCGTTGCATTTATGTTCACCTTGGCTAACCGTTTGCCACGGCTAACCAATTTAACCATGCATGATAGCGCGAACACACAACGATGTTCAATCAGCAAATTGGCGCAATGGGGACAGGCAGGAGAGTTCAGGGCCATAGTTTCCCGATGAGGCCTCTCGGGGAAACTACATCCCAGAATTCTGGCTCGAAACGGGATATGTTTTCCCAAACAGGCCTCTTACGGAAAATGCATCCCGGAATCCCCACTCGAAACGGGACGCACTTTCCCAGTCGAGGCCCTATGGGAAACTGCGTCCCACCTTGAAGGGGGGACTGGGATGCAGCTTCCGAACGGGACATCAAAAACGAAGTTGCGGTGGAATAGTTCCTGGATGGACTGGTTGATGCCCCAGATAGGAACTATTTCACCGCAAGTTATTGAAGGGCTGGGATGCCCGTCCTCTTACAGATGGCGCTCCAGGAAGCGGAAGGCTAGGCGAATCCAAGGGCGGACCGCCACCTGCTTGTCCTCGTTGTCGACCGCGGTGTTGGCGTTGCCGAGCGAAAGGCCGTGACCACCCTGGTCGAAGACGTGCATCTCGCATGCAACGCCCTCCTCGGCCATGCGCTGCGCAAACGGGTAGACCTGCGCGATCGGCGCCGTCTTGTCGTCGGACACGCCCCACACAAAGGTCGGTGGCATCTGACGCGAAACATGCGTGGTGGGGCAGATGTCGGCCAGATGCTCGTCAGTTGCCTCGCCGCCCGTCACCATCGACAGGTAGTCGTTGAGCAAATCGCGCCCCGTCTTGCCGCCCGTCTTGGGCACACGCAAGTCAATGCGCGGATCGCGCGTCTGCATGTCGCGCACATAGGCAAAGTCGAGCAATGGATAGCCCAGCACCACGGCATCGGGACGAATGTCGTCCGGACGCGCCCCGGCAAGTGCCGCAAAGGGGCCGGTCTTCCACTGTGTTGCCAGCGAGGCGCAAATCATGCCGCCAGCAGAAAAGCCCACGACGCACACGCGCTTAGGATCGACATGCCACTCGTCGGCGTTGGCGCGCACCGTGGCGACCATCTTGGCAAGATCTGCCTGGGGGTGCGGAAAGCTCACGTCACCCGTAGAACTCGTGACATAGTTGAGCACAAAGGCCTGGTAACCGTGATCCAAAAACGCAAACGCCACGGGATCCTGCTCATGCGGAGCGATATGCGTAAACGCACCTCCGCCGCAGATAATCACGGCAGGGCGGCGGCCATTCGGTTTATCGGGCAGCGGCTCGGCACCCAAATACGTAAAGGTCGCCGGATATTCCTCGGTCGGCTCCTCGCCCCACAGCGCATGGTTCTCGACAATCATATGTGCTCCCTTCGCGCAAATTAAGCGCCCTTGTTTTTTGCCTTCAAGCGTACCCCACTTGAACCCGTGGCGCAGAAACACTCCGGCAATAAGTTTCCCTTCAACTGATATATCACATAATCCCAGTTCAGAGGTATCTTTGAGCAGCGTAGAATAGGGGCGTTGACAAAGCCGCGAAACACATATGAAACGTTTCCGGCAAACCAAACGCGCGATATGCGCCTATTTAAGTTGGAGGCAACTATGGGTCTGCTCGATTCGCTTAAGTCCACCTTCACCTCGACCGGCGAGGCGTCCGTTCCGCCCGCAGCAAGCTTCGCTACCCGCGAAGGCGTCATCTATGCCCCCGTCAACGGCGTGCTCGTCAACCTGAACGAGGTTCCCGACGAGACGATCGCCTCGGGCATGCTTGGCCAGGGCTATGGCATCGAGCCCATTACCGGCACCATCTATGCGCCCGCCAACGGCCGCATCGGTGCCACCACTGTCACCAACCACTCCATTGGCATGATCACCGAGGACGGTCTTCGCGTGTTTATCCATGTTGGCCTGGGTACCGTGGAAATGAACGGCAAGGGTTTTGCCCGCTTTGTCGAGATGGGCGATATGGTCAAGGCAGGCCAGCCGCTCATCAGCTTCGACCGCGAGGCCATTAAGGCCGCTGGTCACGAGGACATCGTGACCGTCATCGTCTCCGAGCTCGATCGTCTTAAGAGCATCGACCATGTCGGCGAGTCCGGAACGCTTATCGGCGGCAACCCGCTCGTCAAGCTGGGCGACCCGCTGCTGGTGGCCAAGACCAAGTAGCCAAGTCCCGCGCCACACAGCCAAAAGGCACCTCGTCAAGCGCCCGCGACCATTTGACCGCGGGCGCTTTTCGTTTGAAAAACCATCCGGCCAATGCCTTATCTGTATAGCCCAAATGAGCCGAGCTGCTAGAATATCGAACTGTATGGATAACTATCATTCAACCGTTATGGGAGGATACGTGAACCGCACCAAAATCGCGCAGCTCTATGCCGATGCCGAGTCGCTCGGCGGCCAGACCGTCACCGTCGCCGGCTGGGTCAAGTCCGTCCGCGACATGAAGAACTTTGGCTTTGTTACGCTCAACGACGGCAGCTGCTTCCGCGACCTGCAGGTCGTCATGAACCGCGAGGCACTCGACAACTACGACGAGATCGCCCATCAAAACGTCTCGGCCGCACTCATTTGCACCGGCACCGTCAAGCTGACCCCCGATGCGCCCCAGCCTTTCGAGCTTTCTGCCACCTCCATCGAGGTCGAGGGCGTCAGCGCCCCGGATTACCCACTGCAGAAGAAGCGCGCAACCGTCGAGTTCCTGCGCACCCAGCAGCACCTGCGTCCGCGCACCAACCTGTTCCGCGCCGTGTTCCGCATCCGCTCTGTCGCGGCTGCCGCCATCCACCGCTTCTTCCAGGAGCAGGGCTTTGTCTACGTCAACACCCCCATCATCACCACGAGTGACTGCGAGGGCGCCGGCGAGATGTTCCGCGTGACCACGCTCGACCCCAAAAATCCGTCCCTCACCGAGTCCGGCGAGGTCGACTGGAGCCAGGACTTCTTTGGCAAGCATGCGAGCCTCACCGTGTCCGGCCAGCTCAATGCCGAGAACTTTGCCATGGCCTTTGGCGACGTGTACACCTTTGGTCCCACCTTCCGCGCCGAGAACTCCAACACCACGCGCCACGCCGCCGAGTTTTGGATGATCGAGCCCGAGATGGCCTTTGCCGACCTTAACGACTACATGGATAACGCCGAGGCTATGCTCAAGTACGTCCTTAAGGACGTCATGACAACCTGCCCCGACGAGCTCAATATGCTCAACAAGTTTGTGGACAAGGGTCTGCTCGAGCGCCTGGACCATGTCGCCAACTCCGACTTTGCCCGCGTTACCTACACCGAGGCCGTCGAGATCCTGGAGCAGGCAGTCGCTGCTGGCCACCAGTTTGATTACCCCGTCAGCTGGGGCATCGACTTGCAGACCGAGCACGAGCGCTTCCTGACCGAGGAGCACTTTAAGCGCCCGACCTTCGTGACCGACTACCCGGCCGAGATCAAGGCGTTCTACATGCGCATGAACGAGGACGGCAAGACCGTCGCCGCCGCCGACTGCCTGGTTCCCGGTATCGGCGAGATCATCGGTGGCTCCCAGCGCGAGGAGCGCCTGGATCTGCTCGAGGCCCGCATCAAGGACCTGGGCATGAATCCCGAGCAGTACAAGTACTACCTTGACCTGCGCCGCTACGGTTCCTGCAAGCACGCCGGCTACGGTCTGGGCTTCGAGCGCTTGGTCATGTATCTGACCGGCGTGGGCAACATCCGCGACGTCCTGCCGCACCCGCGCACCGTGGGCAACGCCGACTTCTAATCGTCGGACGCTAGCTCGCGTCGCCACACGCCAACGCTCATCGCACAAGCGCCTCTCGACATCGGTCGAGAGACGCTTTTTTTCAACAGCATCCGTCAAGCTTTTGGCAAGTTTTTGGTCAGTTGAGCAGGGCTGTTGAAAACTCAACCCGCCGTTTGCCGACGACTACCGACCGCCCAGAGCGCCCTGCGCCCCTGGGAAAGCCCCGCGTCCTAGGCTCCATACCGTCGCCACCCAAAACGGAAAGGACGTGGGCACGATGACCGAAGCCGCTGTTGAAACCTACGACACCACGACGAGGGGCGCCGCCTCGATGGCAGCCTATCGCGCCGTTCGCATCCTGCAGCTCTTGAGCGAAAACACCGGCGAAGACAAGGCCATGCTTTCCAATGAGCTGATCCGGCGCCTCGCCCATCCCGACGACCCCGCCCGCATGCCCATCTCGGCGGCGCGGCGCAGCATCTACACCGCCATCTCCGCGCTTCGCCATGCCGGATACGAAATTGAGTACAAACGCGGCGTGGGCTACAAACTTCTTACCCGCCCGCTCACCGATGAAGAGATCATCCGGCTCCACGGTATGGTCATGCGCAACCGCTCCACGCCTATCGCTATCCGCAAGAGCATGGCGCAGCACTTAGTTGCCATGGCGAGCGCCGACGTTCGCGGCTACCTCGATACACCCGAACCCGCTCCAAGCGCAGGCAGCAAGGCTACCAAGGCAACACGCACGCCCATCAAGCGCATCGACACGTGCGAGCTCGTCGAGCAGGCCATCGACCACGGAACCACGGTGAGTTTTGATATTTCGAGCGTCACGACACGCGGCGAAACCGAAGCAGCACGGATGACACTCCGTCCCTTTGCCATCAGGCAGCGCGATGGCATCTCGTATCTGCTGGGAACGGTCTACGACGCCCGAGGCACCGACGATACGCTGCGCACCGTCGAGATCGCCCGTATGAGAAACGTCAGCACGCGCCTGCTCGACGGCAAGAAGCTCTTCGCCGCCCTGGACGAGGAGGACGACGCCTCCTCCGCCGCATAAGACCCTCCGCCGCCCATTCGACTACCCGTACCGCCCATCCGATTCTGTATTAAAAACCCGCCAGGCTGTTGTAAAAATGGACATCAGCGCTACTATAGTTCCACTTGCACTTTGTCCCAGTGCAGTGTTTCCAGCCATTTTTATACTGGGGGTAATGATATGAAGGACATCACCATCAGTCGCAGGAGCCTTCTGGTCTCCGCCGGCCTGCTCGCGCTCGCCCCGCTCGCCGGATGCGGCGGCAACTCTGGTTCCGGCTCTGCTGCCGCCGGTTCCGACTACACCATCGGCGTTCTGCAACTCACCGAGCATTCCGCACTCGATGCCGCCAACGACGGCTTTGTCAAGGCCATCAAGGAGAGCGGCCTTAAGGTCAAGATCGACCAGAAGAACGCCCAGAACGACCAGTCCACGTGTAAGTCCATTGCCGACAAGTTTGTGGGCGACAACGTCAACCTGATTTATGCCATCGCCACGCCCGCCGCGCAGGCTGCCGCCGGCGCCACGGCCGATATCCCCATCGTGGGCTGCGCCATCACCGACTACGCCGCCTCCGGCCTGGTCCAGGACAACGACAAGCCCGGCACCAACGTCACGGGCGCTTCCGACCTCACCCCGGTCGCCGAGCAGCTCGAGATGATGCAGAAGGTCCTGCCCGACGTTAAAAAGGTCGGCCTGCTCTACTGCACCGCCGAGTCCAACTCCGACGTCCAGATCAAGGCCGCCAAGAAGGAGCTCGACAAGCTGGGCCTCGAGTACACCGATTTCACCGTCTCGAGCTCCAACGAGATTCAGTCCGTCGTCGAGTCTGCCGTGGGCAAGGTCGACGCGCTGTACTCCCCCACCGACAACACCATCGCCGCGGGCGCCTCGCAGGTGGGCCAGATCTGCAAGGAGAACAAGCTTCCCTTCGTGACTGGCGAGGAGGGCATGTGCATGGCCGGCGGCCTGTTCACCCTCTCCATCAATTACGAGGATCTGGGCTACGCCGCGGGCGAGATGGCCGTCAAGATTCTGAAGGGCGAGGCCAAGCCCGAAGACATGCCTATCAAGCACCTCTCGAGCAAGGACCTGGTCGTCGTCAAGAACGACGAGATGGCCGAAGCCCTGGGCATCGACCTTTCCGCTCTGGACGCGTAATGCTATACGCGGCATGCGTCTAGAGCCCGTGCTCGCGCTTTAGCTGCGTTATTCAATATCTGAGCCACAGGGGCGGGCGCTGTAGACCGGCGTCCGCCCTGCTTGTTTCAGGTAAAACAAAACGTCTGTCCGCAGCTCTTCTATGCATTGTTACCGCTATTATGGTGAATCACGTGTCCACCCTATCCTAGGAGGTATGAAGCATGCTCATTGCATTGCAGGGCGCCGTTTCGCAGGGCGTCCTCTGGGGCATTATGGTGCTTGGCGTGTTTATCACGTTCCGCCTGCTCGACATTCCCGATATGACCTGCGACGGCAGCTTTGCCCTCGGCGGCTGCGTCTGCGCTGTGCTCATCGTCAATAACAACGTCGACCCGCTGCTCGCCGTGCTGGCCGGTATGTGCGCCGGCGCCATCGCGGGTGCCGTCACGGGCATTTTGACCACCGTCTTCGAGATTCCCGCGATCCTCGCCGGAATCCTCACCCAGATCAGCCTGTGGTCCATCAACCTGCGCATCATGGGCAAGTCCAATACGCCAATTCTTGCCAAGGGCACCGTGTTCTCGGCCGTCAGCAATATGACCGGTCTGCCGCAGTCCACCGTTGCCATCATCTTGGGCATCCTGCTCGCCGTGGCTATCGTTGCCATCCTGTATTGGTTCTTTGGCACCGAGATCGGCTCGGCGCTGCGCGCCACCGGCAACAACGAGTACATGATCCGCGCTCTGGGCGTCAACACCAACTCCACCAAGATGATCGCCCTCGTGCTCTCCAACGCCCTCATCGGCCTTTCGGGCGCGCTTATCTGCCAGAGCCAGAAGTATGCCGACATTGGTATGGGCACCGGTGCCATCGTTATCGGTCTTGCCGCCATTGTTATCGGTGAGGTGCTCGGCCGTCTGCTGCCCGGCGGCCTCACGCAGTTTAGCGTCCGTCTTGCCTCCGCCGTCTTTGGCTCCGTGGTGTACTTCCTTATCCGCGCCATCGTGCTGCAGTTGGGCATGGACGCCAACGACATGAAGTTGCTCTCCGCCGTGATCGTCGCCGTGGCCCTGTGCGTGCCCGTGGTTTGGGAGCGCTATAAGCTCCGCAGCTCCTACACGAAGGGGGATGAGGCAGATGCTTAAGCTCTCGCACGTCAAGAAGACCTTTAACAAGGGCACCGTCACCGAGAAGCGCGCGCTCACCGGCGTCGACCTCACCCTGAATGACGGCGACTTTGTAACCGTGATCGGCGGCAATGGCGCCGGCAAGTCCACGCTGCTCAACATGATCGCCGGCGTGTACCCGCTCGATTCGGGCGTTATTGAGCTCGACGGCACCGACATCTCGCGCCTGAGCGAGTCGCAGCGCGCCAAGTACCTGGGCCGCGTGTTTCAGGACCCCATGCGCGGTACCGCTGCCGACATGCAAATCGCCGAGAACCTGGCCCTCGCCAAGCGTCGCGGCCAGCGTCGCGGCCTTTCGTGGGGCGTCACCAAGGCCGAGAAAGATGAGTACGTTGAGCTGCTCAAGCGCCTGGACCTTGGTCTGGACACGCGTCTCAACGCCAAGGTCGGCCTGCTCTCGGGCGGCCAGCGCCAGGCACTCACCCTGCTGATGGCCACGCTCACCAGGCCGCGCCTGCTGCTGCTCGACGAGCACACTGCGGCCCTCGACCCCAAGACGGCCTCTAAGGTGCTCAACCTGACCGAGGAGATCGTCGACGAGAACCACCTGACCACGCTCATGGTCACGCACAACATGAACGACGCCATCCGTCTGGGCAACCGTCTGATCATGATGCACGAGGGCCATGTGATCTACGACGTGGCGGGCGATGAGAAGAAGTCGCTCACCGTGGCCGACCTGCTGCAGAAATTCGAGGAGGTCTCGGGCGGCGAGCTCGCCAACGACCGCATGCTGCTAAGCTAAACCTACCAAAAAGGGACAGGTTTATTTTGGCAGGTTTTATCTGCGCAAACGTCAAAACCGCCGCTAAGGGACAAGCGCCCTTGCGGCGGTTTTCGCATATTATGTCGATAATCCGATATTCAACCAGACATTCTGGCTAAGGACTAAGGAAACTGCCATGAAAAGACTCCCCCGCCTTGCGTTAGCCGCCGCGTTGTTTGCCGGCTCGCTCGCAGGCATCCCAAGCCTCGCTTTCGCGGGGAACCTGCCCGCCGCTATTGACGGCTCTGTGACCGTCATGCACACCAACGATATCCACGGCAGCTACAAGTACAGCTACAACGCAAGCAAGGGCACCGGCACTGTGGGCTTTGACGGACTGGCGGTTCTCTATAGCGCCCAGGGCAGCGCCCCCGATCTTTTGCTCGATGCGGGCGATACCTTCCACGGGCAGTCCTTCGCCACCATGAGCGAGGGCAAGAGCATCGCCGAGCTCATGGACACCTTCTACGCCGACGGCTACGACGCGACCACGCCAGGCAACCACGACTGGAGCTATGGCGCGGACAAGCTTCGCACCATGACCGGCTCCAGCACCACCAGCACACCCTTCGCCATGCTTTGCGCGAATGCAACGTCTGCCAACGGCATATGGAAATCAAGCTACATCAAGACGCTCAACCGCACCTGGGAGGACAGTGAAAGTCACTCAACGTTCGCCTACCAAATCAAGGTCGGCGTCGTGGGTGCCATGGATGAGTCGCTGGGATCCTCGCTGCGCGCGGACCTGGTCGCGGGCACGTCGTTCTCGAGTGCCACGAACGCCATCAATACCGAGGCAAAGCAGCTGCGCAAGGCGGGCTGCAACGTTGTCGTCTGTATCGCGCATACGCTCAACGCCAAGACCTTTGCCACACGGCTCCGTGGCATCGATGCCCTTATCGCAGGCCACGAGCACATCAACCTTAACGAGAAGGTGACGGGAGCCGACGGCAAGACAATCCACGTTGTCGAGGCAGGCAGCGCCTTTGCCGAGGTGGGGCTGCTTTCCATTCCGTACAAGTACGACACCAATGGCACCGAGACGACCGACGATGACACGGTCACGGTCCCTGCAGACGGCAGCGACGAGAAGCCCTACACCGCCAAGAACGTCAACGACCTTTTGGCAGACCCCGACAAGGGCTCCGACTACCAAAGCTGCCTTGAAGCCGTCCGCAACAAGATCAAGCCGCTCGACGAGGCCTTTGAAAACGAATCGAACAAGGTGCTCGGCACATCCACCACCAACTATTTCTACGGCGAGGACGCCGCAGGCACGCATGGTTGGGAAATGGTGCGCACCACCGATTTCCGTCCCAGCAAGGAGGGCGACACCACCAAGGCCCAGACCATCGGCCACGTGATTTGCAGCTCCTATCTTGACCTGACGGGCGCGGACCTCGCTATCGAAAACGCTGGCGGCATCCGCGGCGGCATCGCGGCGGGCAACGTGACCGCCGGCAACGTCATCGCCATCTCGCCCTACGGCAACACCGTGGAGACTTGGACCATGACCGGCGCGGACTTCCTCGCAGCGCTCGAGCACTCGCTACAAATCAGCGACGAGTGCAATCACAGCTACGAGCTTCAGCAAGCCTACGTAGCGGCCGGCCACACCGAGCAGGAGGCGCAAGACAAGTACAAGTGGCGCGATGACTCTGGCAGCGTTCTCTCCTTTGGCGGCATCAACGTGACGATTGATTGGACGCAGCCCGAAGGCAAGCGCATTGTGAGTGCCACACTCACCAAGGACGGCAGTACGCTCGACCCCGCCAAGACCTATACCGTCGCCACCAACAACTACATCATCACCAACACGACCGACTTCCCCACCTTCGCAAACGCCACTAAGCACACCGAGTGGGGCACGTGCGAGGCGACGCTGAGGGCGCTGATTGGGCAGAACGGCTGGGAGAGCAAGATGGCCGGACTCGCCGGCACCATCAGCTTCGGCTCCGCAGCCGTGGACCCCACGCCCACACCGGCCCCGACGCCTAAGCCCTCGCCTAAGACGGACACGACGACCACGAAGGTCATCACCAAGAAGACGACCGGCAAGCTCGCCGCAACGGGAGACCGCACGCTAGCCGTGATTGGCGCATGCCTCATCGGCGGCATCGTCATCATCATTCTCGGCATTATCTGGAAGCGTCGACGCTAAGCTACACCGCCGAGCCTCTCAGCCCCGCCCCGCAAACCTTATATCGAGCGCAGAAGCCCGCTTGAATGTGATCGGACGGGCTTCTTGGTGGGTATCATGGTTGGACGATCATTAGGAGGTTTTCCCTACATGGAATTGTTTGAGCCGATTCTTCATTTCTTTGAGCAACGGTGGGTCCACAACATCATCTGGGCCGTCATCTTGGCGATAGGCACCGCCGTCGCCGCCAAGGTCGTATCCAAGACCCTGAACCATCTGCTTAACCGAGACGATAACCCGCTTCCGGCATCGAGTATCTTCATCAACATCGCGCGCGCCGTCATCTGGATGATCGGCGGCAGCTTTATCCTCGACAACTGCTTTGGCATTAACGCAAACGCCCTCGTTGCCGCTCTTGGCGTCGGCGGCATCGCCATTTCGCTCGGCTTTCAGGACACGCTGTCAAACCTTATCGGCGGCATGCAGGTGACCTTTATGGGCATCATCAAGCCCGGCGACAATATCGAGGTCGGCGGCGTATCCGGCGTGGTCCAAGACATCACTTGGCGCCATACAACGATTGAGGATGCCTGTGGACAGACCATCATTGTGCCCAACTCCAACATTTCCAAGAACACACTCGTGCATTTGATGCCCTTTGGGCGCGTGGCCGTGCCCGTTGCCGTAAAGGACACGTCCAAGTGGGCTTCCCTTGACGTGCTGGCAGACGAGCTGACCAGCGCCACCAAGGCCGCCGTGCTTCCCATCTCTGGCTTTGACAAGGAGCCCTACGTACTCTTTAGCGAAATCGGCGACTTTGGCATCAAAGGAAAGATCATCTTTATCGTCAGCGACGACAGCACTACTTTCACGGCAGCCGACGCCTGCATCCGTGCCATCGCCCCCATCATCGCCTAACCCGCCAAAAAGGGACAGGCACCTTTGTGGTGGTTTTCATTCGTGGTACCATGGTTCATATAGTTGTTTAAACGACTAAGGGAGCAACATCATGGAAGAGGCCTATCGTCAAGCACGCAAGCGCGGCGAGCAGGGACGCCGTCGCGCCATCAGCCAAAGCGAGCACCCGTACCTTACGGACCTCGACAGCCTCGTTGCCCAGCTCCCCTTAGGTCAGCGAGAGAATGTCGGCCTAAAGGATATTCCGCTCGAAATGGTCGTCGGCACAGTCACCAAAGGCCGTCAGTCCGCCTTTTCATGCAACTTTATGCCCCTGCTGCCGTTTAACACTGAGTTCGCCCGCAAGTGGTCCAACCTCTACGACATCCAGGTAACCGAGGGCTATCGCGATCCCATCATCGTCACCGAGTTCATGCATCGGTTCTATGTCCAGGAAGGCAACAAACGCGTCAGTGTCCTCAAATTCCTGGACGCTCCAACGGTTTCGGCCAGGGTCACCCGTCTCTACCCCGGCACATGGGATTCCGTCGAAAGCCGCCTGTACGGTGAATTCTGCGCGTTTTGGCGCGTCTGCCCCCTATACGAAATCGAGTTCTCGCGTGAGGGAAGCTACGAGACGCTCGCCAAGATGCTCGGTCAGAACCTTATCGAAAAATGGCCGCAGAAAAAGGTCGACTACCTGCGCCACACCTTCCTGCTCTTTAAGCGCGCCTACCTTCGCGCAGGCGGCGACCACCTGGACATTACGCCCGCCGACGCCATGCTCGTCTACCTCAATGTGTACAACCAGGACCGCCTGCTGGATACGCCGACGGATATCGTCGTAAACCGCCTGTGCAAGATTTGGCGCGAGCTGGTCATTGCCGGCAAAAACGACGAGGACAAGGTCGATCTTGTCGAAGCGCCGAGCGTCGATGAGGAGGAGTCGCCCGCCAAGTCCACCTCCGGCGTGCTCAACTTCTTTATGGGCAAGACTGTCTATTCGGCGGCCAACCCCCTGCGTATCGCCTTTATCCATGAGTTCCCCTGTGCGGCGTCGAGCTGGGACAGTCTGCACGACCAAGGACGTCAGTATCTCGATGAGCACTTTGACGGTATCGTGCGCACCGAGGCGTTCGAAGACTGTCACGATCCGGACGTGTTCTACGCCGCCGTGGAAACGGCTGTCAAACATGGAGACAACGTCATCTTCTCGACCTCGCACCGCCTGATGGAATACACGCTCAGAGCTGCCGTTGAGTATCCCCAGGTTCGGTTCCTTAACTGCTCTATCGGCCTTCCCCACCAAAGCGTCCGTTCGTACTTTGGCAAGATGTACGAGGCCAAGTTCCTCCTGGGCGCCCTTGCCGCCAGCATGGCGGACAACCATCGCATCGGCTACCACGCGTCGGTCTTCGCATCCGGCGCGCTCAGCGAGATCAATGCCTTTGCCATCGGTGCCTCGCTGCTCGACCCCCGCGCGCAAATTATCCTCACCTGGGGCGATGTGCCCGCCGGCGGTCTCGCCGAGGCCATGTGCCGCGAAGGCGTGAGCGTCATGACCGGCGCTGACATGTCAAAGTCGCTCGAAGACCCTACGGCCTACGGACTCCACCGCCTGGTCGATGGCAAGGTTACCGGCATCGCCATGCCGGTATGGAACTGGGGCCGTTACTACGAGCTCATCGTTCGCAGCCTTCTGCACGGCACGTGGGACGAGACCAGCGATGACAACCAAGTGCGCGCCGTCAACTACTGGTACGGCATGAGCTCCGGCGTTATCGACATCCGTTACGCTCCGGGCCTACCCTACCAGACGCGCAAACTCGTGCAGTTGCTCCGCAACGGCATTGTCGAGGGATCCATCAACCCCTTTGGCGGCGAGCTCCACAGTCAGAACGGCGTGGTACAGATCGAAGGCTTCCCTCCGCTGCCGAGCACGCAGATTGTCGAGATGAATTGGCTGGCGGATAACGTGGTAGGCACCATTCCGCAGCTCGACGATGAGCCGAAAGTCCCTGCCCTATGAAAATCCTTGCCATAGCCGATACCGAAGAACGATGCCTTTGGGAGTGCTTTCGCAAGGAACGCTTTGAGGGCGTCGACCTGATTTTGTCCGCCGGCGATCTGGACCCGGACTATCTTGAGTTTTTGGTTACGGTCATCAACAAACCGCTCATCTACGTGCGCGGCAATCACGATGACCGCTACGCACGTCATGCACCGGGTGGATGTATCTGCGTAGAGGACAGCGTGTACACGTACCGAGGGATTCGCATTGCGGGCCTTGGCGGGTCCATGCGTTATCGCGACGGCGCCAACATGTACACCGAACGCGAGATGTCCAAGCGCATGCGTAAGCTGTCGCGTAAGGTTAGGATGGTCGGCGGGTGCGACATTCTGCTTACCCATGCACCCGCCGCCGGTATGGGTGATCTGGACGATCTGCCGCATCGAGGATTCGAGTGTTTTAACACAGCACTCGAATCCTGGAATCCCGACTACATGGTGCACGGGCATGTGCACCAAAGCTACGGTTGCGATTTTCAGCGCGAGCGTCAGCATGTGTGTGGAACGACGATCATCAACGCCTGCGGCTATACGCAGTTTGAGCTCGACCAGACGCACTACCCCATCCGCGGCTGGCAAGCAGCTTGGCTCAACTCACAAACCATGCGCCGCGAGCTCAAACGCCACGAAGCCATCGAGTCTTCAACAGCCAGAACACCCTGGTAACCACCATAAAGGGGACACTGTCCCCTTTATGGTGCTTTTGACGCGATAGCAAGAAACCCGGTCCTGCACAAGGCAGAACCGGGTTTCTTTAGCAATGCTTGCTGTACTCAGGCAGTAACTAGCAGTTACTCAGCCAGGAAGTCACGCTGGACAGCGGGATCGACCTTGACGCCAGGGCCCATGGTGGAAGACACGGAGATGGACTTGACGTACTTGCCCTTAGCAGAAGAGGGCTTGACGCGCAGAATCTCGGTGTACAGGGCAGCGTAGTTCTCGACGAGCTGCTGCTCAGAGAAGGACTTCTTGCCCAGGGGCACGTGGCAGATGCCGTAGCGGTCGGCGCGGTACTCAACGCGGCCAGCCTTGAGCTCGGAGACCATCTTGGCGACGTCCATGGTCACGGTGCCGAGCTTGGGGTTCGGCATGAGGCCACGGGGACCAAGGATCTTACCGATGCGGCCAACCTTGGCCATCATGTTCGGCGTAGCGATAGCGGCGTCGAAGTTGATCTCGCCCTTCTGAATCTGGGCGACGAGCTCGTCGGAACCGATGATGTCGGCGCCGGCAGCCTCAGCCTCACGGGCCTTCTCGCCCTCGGCGAAGACGGCAACACGAACGGTCTTGCCGGTGCCGTGGGGCAGGGAGATGGAACCACGGATGTTCTGGTCAGCCTTACGAGTATCGATGCCCAGACGGAAGTGAGCCTCGACGGTCTCGTCGAACTTGGCGGTGTCGAGCTCCTTGATGAGCTTGGCAGCCTGAAGGGGGGTGTAGAGCGTGGCGCGGTCGATCTTCTCGGCAGCGGCGTTATAGCTCTTACCATGCTTAGCCATGTGCATTACCTCCTGTGGTTAAACGGGCGTGAGCCCTCCCACATCGTATCGTGTGCCCTATTGCACACATTTAACGGGCGCCCCGGTCGGAGCACCCGCCGTTACCATAAGAAATCGCTACTCAGCGATGGTGACGCCCATGGAACGGGCGGTACCGGCGATGATCTTCTTGGCGGCGTCAATGTCGTTGGCATTGAGGTCCGGCATCTTGATCTCGGCGATCTTGGTGAGCTGCTCCTGGGAGAGCTGACCAACCTTGTCAGCCTGGGGCTTAGCGGAACCAGACTTGAGGTTCAGCTCCTTCTTGATAAGGTGAGCCGCCGGCGGGGTCTTGGTGATGAAGGAGAAGGACTTGTCCTCGTAGACAGAGATCTCAACGGGGATGATGTCACCCTTCTTGTCCTGCGTCTCGGCGTTAAAGGCCTGGCAGAACTGCATGATGTTCACGCCAGCAGCGCCCAGGGCGGGGCCGACGGGAGGAGCGGGGTTTGCTGCACCAGCAGGAATCTGGAGCTTAATGACGTTGGCAACCTTCTTCTCAGCCATGGTCATTCCTTTCGAATCACGAGTGTGAAGTACTTGCTATATCGTAAGCACGCACGTGTTAGAAGCACTCCTGAGATGAGCAGTCACAGAAGAAGCACGCTCGCGCGAACGGACGAAAACTTAAGCGATGACAGCGACCTGGTTAAAGTCGAGCTCGACCGGCGTCTCGCGGCCAAAGATCATCAGCGTGACCTTGAGCTTGCCAGCCTCGGTGTTAACCTCGGAGACCTTGCCATCAAAGTCGGTAAGCGGGCCATCGGTGACGCGGACGGACGTACCGACCTCAATATCAACCGAGGTGCGCTTGGGCGAATCGCCCTTACCGGGACGACGAGTCATCTTGTTGTACTCGTCGCGGGAAAGCGGAGCGGGCTTGCCGTTGCCGCCTAGGAAACCGGTGACGCCAGGCGTGTTACGAACACACGTCCAAGCATCGTCATCCATCTCCATGCGGACCAGGACATAACCCG
>URVZ01000007.1 GCA_900551365.1 uncultured Collinsella sp. | reverse complement strand
GTGCAGGAAATCACCGCCAACGTCCTGCTCGCCGCAGGCGCCTCGCCGGCCATGGTGGTCGCCGAGGAGGAGGCAGGCTTCTTCGCGGGCATTGCAGGAGGCGTCCTGATCAACATCGGCACGCCCTACCCATCACGTCTGCGCGCCATGCATGCCTCGGCTGATGCCGCACGTGCCGCAGGCCGCCCCTGGGTGCTCGATCCCGTCGCCGCTGGCGGCATTCCTTGGCGCGACGGCATCATCCGCGAATTCGTCGAGAAGCAGCCGACGGTCATTCGCGGCAACGCCAGCGAAATCCTCGCTCTTGCGGGCGAAAAGTCCGGCGGCAAGGGCGTCGACAGCACGGACTCGTCCGACACAGCCGTCGAGGGTGCCATGCGACTCGCCGGCAGTTCGGGCTCGATCGTCGTCGTCACGGGCGAAACGGACTACGTCACTGACGGCGTCCGTACGCTACGCGTGACGGGGGGCGACCCCATGGCCACGCTCGTCGTCGGCACGGGCTGCTCGCTCTCAGCGCTTGTCGCCGCCTTCTGTGCCGTCTCCGATGACCGTCTGACCGCCTCGGCCACAGCCTGTGCTCTGGCGAAGAAGGCCGCCGAAGCAGCCCGCCAGGCCCCGACCGTCAAGTTCTAGTAGTTTGACAGCGCATCCTTAATCGGCCAAATGCATAAACCGCCCCGTCGAATGCATACTTCGACGGGGCGGTTTCCTTTTTCGCGAAGGTCCCCCTCTAAGCGTCGTGCATTTTTAGGAGTATTCAACATAACCAAGAGCTTCGGGCGCCACGATAAATGCCAAAGACCGCGAATATCCCTGCAAATCAAACGCTGCCAGCCCATAACCCCGCCCATCATTCGTAGAAAACATCGAGAACTCCCGATTTTTTGCCCGAGATCGGTATGCAGGGACCTTCGACTGCAGAATACTCGCAAAAATGCACGTCGCCACCGCCCCCACATGGCGCGAAGCAAAGCAAAAGCGCAGCCTAAAAGGCCGCGCACCATCTTTATTCAGATTAATCATTGCCCGTTGTGACATCGCCGAACCCGCAGGGCAGAGAACAAGTTCCCTCCCGGCGCACTCCGCAGGACGCAAGAAGCCCTCGCCGCACGAAGTGCGCAGCGAGGGCTTCTTGCATGTCCGAGGACGCGCCGGGAGGGAACTTGTTCTCTGCCCGGATAGGTAAGACAAATTACGCGACGGTGTAAACCCAGTTGTGCTTGTCCTCGACAGCACCAGACTGGATACCAGTCAGGGTCTCGCGAAGCTTCTTCATCACAGGGCCGATCTCGGTGTATCCAGCCGGGAAGGTCACGGTCTCGTCGGCGCCGTAAACCTTGTTGTCGATTTCGCCAACCGGAGAGATGACGGCAGCGGTGCCGCACAGACCGCACTCAACAAAGGTGCCGGCCTTGACCTCGGCCCACTCGACGGGACGCTGGTCGACGGTCATGCCCAGGTCCTGAGCAACCTGAACGAGCGAACGACGGGTGATGGAGGGAAGAATGGAGTCGGTGTGCGACTGCGGGACGACAAGCGTGCCGTCCTCCTTTACGAACAGGACGTTGGCACCACCGGTCTCCTCGACATAGGTGCGGGACTCGGAGTCGAGATACAGGTTCTCGGCATAGCCCTCGCGGTGAGCCTCCATCGTGGGCTTCAGGGACATGGCGTAGTTGAGGCCGGCCTTGATGTTGCCGGTGCCGTGCGGTGCGGCGCGGTCGTACTCGGAAACGCGCAGCTTGACAGGCTTGAGGCCACCCTTAAAGTACGGACCGACCGGGGTCACGAGAATGCGGAACGTGTACTCAGGAGCGGGAGCCACGCCAATCACGTCACCGGAGCCGATCATAAACGGACGCACGTACAGGGTTGCACCGGAGCCAAAAGGCGGAACCCAGGCCGCGTTGGCAGAGACGACCTGCTTGACGGCCTCGACAAACTTGTCCTTGGGGAACGGGGGCATCTCCAGACGCTGGGCGGAATTGTACATACGCTCGGCGTTCATGTCGGGACGGAAGCAGACGATGCTGCCGTCCTCGGCGGTGTAGGCCTTCAGGCCCTCAAAGACCTCCTGGCAGTAATGGAAGATGCCGCCGCACTCGGAGACATGCAGGGTGTGGTCGGTGGTCAGGCCGCCCTCGTCCCACTCGCCGTCCTTCCAATGGGCCTCGTAGCTGTAATCGGTCTTCATGTAGCCAAAGCCGAGGCTACCCCAATCGATATCCTTCTTCTCGACAGTCATATGTCGCTCCTTACATACACAGTTGCAAACTCGCGAACCCGCACGCAAGGACCGAGGCCGGCCGCGTCGCAACGTCGCACGCCCGGAGCGTAGAGCCGGACGGGACACGCAAACAGCATCAAAGCCGATGGCACGTCGATTCGCATGCACGAGATTGTACTCCGCACGCGCGTCGGATAAAACGTTTTTCTTTAACTAACTAAAGTATTTTCATTTGACCGAAGCAAAGAGGCCCGCCACCGCAAGCGGTGACGGGCCTTGACTGCACGGTTTGCGCGCTGGCTCGAGTTACGCGCTCTTTTTGCCCAGCTTAGCCTTGACCAGACCGACCACGGTCGGGATGATCGACACGGCAACGATGCCAACAATTAGCAGCTCAAAGTGCTCCTGCACAAAGGGAATGCCGCCAAAGAAGTAGCCCAGCAGTGTAAAGAGCGTTGACCAGGTAATGCCACCCAGCACGTTAAAGATGACAAAGTTGCGCCAGTGCATGCCGCCCATGCCGGCGATAAAGGGCACAAAGGTGCGGATAAACGGGAAGAAGCGGCCGAGGAAGATGGCCAGGTGACCCCACTTGTCCAAGAAATCCTCGGACTTTTTGATGCGCTCGGGCGTCATAGCCTTGACCTTGCCCGAAGCGATAATCTTTTTGCCAAAGAAGTGACCGATCATAAAGTTGCACTGGTCACCCAGGATGGCCGCGGCCCATGCGGTGGCCAGAAGCGCCACGATGTTAAAGCCGCCGTTATGAGCAAAGAAGCCCGAGGCAAACAGCAGCGAATCACCGGGAAGGAACGGGAAGAACACCACGCCCGTCTCGATAAAGATGATCAGGAACACGCAGCCGTAGGCCATAAGCGGGCCGGCGGCGATCCAGCTGGCGATCGCGGTGCGCGGATCCTTAAGCAGCTCGGCAATAAAATTGATGAAACCCATGAAGTAAAACCTCTCAGTTGTGGGCGCGGATACGTCCAAGTTGACCAGTATACGGTTGCGGTGCCCCCTCGTGCGCAACCCCACAAAAGCATGACTCCATTACCAGCAAGTTTGCATAACTGACACCTGTAGCGCAAAGCCGACAAGATTGTCCTTCCTAATCCCTAGCGAATCGCTATACTTTATTGAATCGCATTGCCATGGCGCTAAGGGAGGGCGGCCGGTGAGCTTTATCAATACCATTCGCGAGGACATCAAGACCGTCCAAGCGCAGGATCCCGCTGCGCAAAACGGTCTAGTCATCTTCCTTTCCTATCCTGGCCTGCACGCCAAGTGGAACCACGTGCCCGAGCACTGGCTCTGGGAGCACGGTCATCGCTCGCTCGCCCGCGTGCTCTCGCAGATCACCCGTCATATCACCGGCGTCGAAATTCATCCCGCCGCACAGATCGGCAAGCACTTCTTTATCGACCACGCCATGGGCGTCGTCATCGGCGAGACCACCATTGTGGGCGACAACTGCGTGCTCTACCAGGGCGTCACGCTCGGCGGCACCGGCAACGAGACCGGCAAGCGCCACCCCACCCTGGGCAACAACGTCACCGTGGGCACGGGCGCCAAGGTGCTCGGCAACATCCGCATCGGCAACAACGTCAAAATCGGCGGCAACTCGGTTGTCGTCAAGGACGTGCCCGACAACTGCACCGTCGTGGGCGTGCCGGGACGCATCATCAAGCGCAACGGCTGCCGCGTGTTCGAGGAGAGTTTCGACGCCAAGCAGCATCGCGAGTACATGCCCGATGACGCCGCCGAGCAGAGTGCCCTCAACCGCCAAGGCATCACCGAGAATGCCCGCCGCGTCAAGGAACTCGAGCGAGAGGTGGCCGAGCTCAAGGCCCTCGTCGCCAAGCTCGTGGACGAACGCTAGGAACGCAAGCGGCACAAAACAATATCGGCACCGACGCAAAAGGCGCGCCAGGGAATCAATCCCCGGCGCGCCATTCCTTTTGATGTGACATGCGGGACTGTCCCTTTGTCACATTATGCGAACTGACTCAGATAGAGGTCGGCGTAGGCTCCCTCGGCAGCCAGCAACTCCTTATGCGTGCCTTGCTCGATGATGTTGCCGTGGTCCATGACCAGGATCAGGTCGGCATCCACAATCGTCGACAGGCGGTGTGCAATCACAAAGCTCGTGCGCCCGCGCATAAGTGCGTCCATGGCGCGGCCGATGGCAAGCTCGGTGCGCGTGTCCACGCTTGAGGTCGCCTCGTCCAGGATGAGAATCGCCGGGTTGTTGAGCAGCACGCGCGCAATGGTCAGCAGCTGGCGCTGGCCCTGGCTAATGCTCTCGGCATCGTTGGCCACCCGCGTGTCATAACCCTGCGGCATGGTGCGCACAAAGAAGTCGACCTGCGCGGCACGAGCCGCGGCCACAATTTCGTCGCGCGTTGCCTCGGGGCAGCCGTAGGCGATGTTTTCGGCAATCGTGCCATCGAACAGCCAGGCGTCCTGCAGCACCATGCCAAACTGCTGCCGTAGCTCGCCGCGATCCATGCGGCTCGTATCCACGCCGTCGAGCGTAATACGCCCGCCGTCAATCTCGTAGAAGCGCATGAGCAGGTTGATGAGCGTCGTCTTGCCTGCGCCCGTGGTTCCCACCACGGCAATCTTCTGGCCCGGCTCGGCGGTAAACGACACGTCGCGCATAAGCGGCTTGTCGGGCGAATAACCAAAGCGCACATGCTCAAAGGAGACGCGGCCCTCCACGCGACCCGGCAGCTCGGCGGCCTTGTCCGGCAGCGGATCGGCCTCCATCTCGGGCTCATCGAGCAGGTCGAACACGCGCTCTGCACTCGCCAGCGCGCTCTGCAGCGAGTTGAAGGTAAACGACAACTGCGTCATGGGCTCGGACGCCTCGTAGATAAACTGGAAGAACGCCTGGAACACGCCGACGGTCATGTGACCGGCAACCAGCATGCTGCAGCCCACAAGCGCGATCACGATCTGCGCCAAACGGCCGATAAAGCGCACCGCGGGGCCGACGGCATTGATCATGAAGTCGGCCTTGGTACTCACGCGCGCCAGCTCGCCCGAGGCCTCGTGCACCTCAGCGGAGCTCTGGCGCTCGCGGTTAAACGCGCGGATCACCAGACGGCCCGAGTAGCCCTCCTCGACCGCACTCGTAATCTTGGACACCCACTCCTGACGCTCGCCCGTCACATCATGCGTGCGACGCGAGACCACTTTGGTCACCAGCAGCGACAACGCCATAAAGAACAAAAAGACGAGCGTAAGCTGCACGCTGAACACGAACATCACGCTCACAGCACCAACAACCGTGCCGATCGACACGAGCAGCTGCAGCAATCCGCGCTGCATACTCTCGGACATCTTGTCCAAGTCGTTGGTCGCGCGGCTGACCACTTCGCCGGGGCGATGTGCATCAAAGTAGGCAAGCGGCAGACGGTTGAGCTTTTGTGCGATGCGGTTGCGTAGGCGCAGATTGAGGCGTTCGGCCACGCTCGACATCAAAAAGCTCTGGAGCGCATAGAACGAGGCAGCGGCAGTCCAGATCATAAAGTAGACGAAAATGGTCTTGCCGCAGTTCTCCCAGGTGATGCTGAAAGTGGTGTCGTTGGCAAACGCCACCTGAATGTGGCCCCACAGCTCATCGATCACGCGGGCGCTATATGCCGGCGCGGCGGTGTTAAAGATGACATAGAACACAATGCTCGCGAACACGATATAGAAGCGCCAATGGTCGCCGGCAGCCTCACTCCACAGGCGGCGCACCGTCGCCCAGGTATCCCGAGGCGTCTCGTCCTCGTCTTCGTCGTCCACGTCGCGCATACGCTCTGCCTCGGCGCGGGCGCGCTCGTCCTCGGCACGTTCGTTTTCCTCGTAGAGCGCTTGGCGGCGAGCCTCGCGCTCCGCCGCCTTGGCGGCTTCGTCCAGGTCGGGCGCGACGCCCGTCTCCTCGACTGTCTCTACAACCGCAGCGCCATCGACGATGCCCTGCTTCTTGAGCTCCTCGGTCATGCTACTCACCTCCCTTCATCTGCGATTCCGCGATTGCGCGGTACACCTCGCAGGTTTCCATGAGCTCGTCGTGCGTGCCTAGGCCCACGATCTCGCCGTCTTTGAGCACCACGATCTGATCGGCATGCAAAATAGTCGAGATGCGCTGGGCGATGATGAGCACCGCGGCATCGCACGTCTCGTCCTGCAGCGCATGGCGCAGTGCCGCATCGGTCTTAAAGTCCAGGGCCGAAAAACTGTCGTCGAAGATATATAGATCGGCATGCTTCATGAGTGCGCGGGCAATCGCCAGGCGCTGGCGCTGACCACCCGAGAAGTTCGTGCCGCCCTGGGCCACCGGCGTATCGAGCCCCTGGGGCTGGTCGAGCACAAAGGTGCTCTGGGCAACCTCCAGCGCATGGAGCATGTCAGCCTCAGTCGCGTCTTCGTTGCCAAAGCGCAGGTTGCTCGCCACCGTACCCGAGAACAGCCATGCCTTCTGCGGCACATAGGCGATACGCCCGCGGATGTCGTCTTGCGAAAGGTCGCGCAGATCGATGCCATTCAGGCGAATGGCGCCCTTCGTGGCATCGTGGAAGCGAAGCAAGAGCTTGGCCACCGTCGACTTGCCCGAACCCGTCGAGCCTACAATCGCCGTGGTCTGGCTACGGCGACAGGCAAAGCTCAGGTCGCACAGGGTATCCTCGTCGGCATCGTCAAAACGGAACGACATGTGGTCGAACACGGCCACCGCGTCGGCACCGTCAACAGACTCCGCCGCGCACGTGTCCAGCGTGCGCTTGCCGTCCACGATGCTCGGCTCAATCTCCAACACCTGCTGCGCACGGTTCAGGCATGCGGCGGCGCGTGGGAGCGTCAGAATCACCATCTGCGCCGTCATCACAAAGAACAGGATCAGGATCGCGTACTCCAGCACGGCCGAGATGCTACCGATTTGCATGGCGTGGACGCCCACGCGGTTGCCGCCCACCCACAGCACCGCCACCTCGGCGATATTCATCAAAAAGAAGCTGGAGCTGTCGAGACCCACAAACAGGTGGTTGACCTTGATGGCATTGGCCGCGTAATCGCTAAACACCTCGTCCAGGCGCTGCTCCTCGTGGCGCTCCTTGTTAAATGCGCGGATGACGCGCACGCCCACGATGTTCTCGCGCAGCACCACGTTCATGCGGTCGATAAAGCTCTGCAGGCGCATAAAGATCGGCGCGGCGTTGGCAACGGTAAAGACCGCCGCCACCAGCACGATCGCAACCACCACGCCCAGCAGCGTACCCATGGCGGGATCGATGAACCAAGCAAAAATGATGCCTGCCACGGCCAAGAACGGCACCGGCAGCACCAGCTGAATCGTCTGAAGGACAGCTTGCTGAATCACGTTGATGTCGTTGAGCGAGCGCGTGATCATCGAACCCGTGCCAAAGCGCTCAAAGTCGCTGGCGGACAGCTCGAGCGACTTGTCGTACACGGCATTGCGGATATCGCAGGCCACGTTGGCGGCCAGGCGCGCCGAAAGATAGCAGCCCAGCACCGTGCCGCCGCTGGCCATGCCGGTCGCGATAAGCATGTACAGGCCGTTGCGTAATATATAGTCGACATCACCCGTGGTAATACCGGTGTTGACCATGTTCGCCAGCATCGTGGGAACCAACAGCGTACCGACGTTATCTATCAGCACCGCAAACAGCGTCACCGCAATCAGACCGCGGTACGGCCTCATAAACCTCATTAAGAGTCGCATGCGTCCCCCTCGCCCTTATCGTCAGTCTCGTTCTCGGCGGCCACTTGCCGTTTAAATGCCTCGCACTCTTCGTTAAGAACATGGGAGAACTTACCGACCAAGCGCATGATCTCGCACTGTTCCCACGGCTCGAGCGCCTCGAATGCCTGTTGCTCGGCTTTTTGCGCCGGCAACGCGTAGCGCTTGGCAAACCGCACGCCTTCTTCGGTCAGTCGTACAACCTTGTTTTTACGACTGCCCTCGGCAAACTCCAACGTCGCAAGCCCTCGCGCCCTAAGCGTTTTAATCGCCGAATTGATGGTCTGTTTGCTGTAGAACCATTCACTCGTCAGCCGACTCACGGCAACGCTTCCGCCCGCTGCACTCGTGTCGACGAGCATCCAGTAGGCGCAGTCCGAAAGGCCGCAGGCGCGCGAGAACTCCGAATAGATATGGTCGAGTCCATTGAGCAACCGATCGAAGTCGACCAGCGTAACCGCACTATTCATCTATCCCACCATTCAATTGTCCGATTTTTGACCAATTATGTGTCTCTAGATTAGTCCGAGTTTTGACTATCGTCAACAGGCTCTCCGCAAATGCGTGCATTTTTATGGCCTATCGGCAGAAAAAGACCGCCGGCGCGGGGGCGGCGCCAGCGGTCACGTGAAAATCGGGTTTTATTGCCTGTTAAGCGGCGACGGCCTCATAGACCGTAGCGCCCGAGAAGCTGTCATGCAGGCTCTTGCCGGCAATCCACGGCAGCTCGACGACCTCGCAGACCGTGTTGACCAACTCAGAACAGTCAGTAAAGTGGCCCTTGTCGTTGAGGGCCTCGCAATCCTGAACACGCCAATAGCCATCGGTGTGCGTGATGTAGTACTCGTGATCGTTGATCGACACGAAAGCGCGCGTCTTGGAACGCAGCAGCTTCAGAAATCCTTCGAAATCGGTCTCGACGACATCTCCAGCCTGGAACATGATGTTACCTCCTGGCCCGGCGCCACCACGGCGCATTGATAAACGTTGGTACTCCTTTAGTAAAACCCTTATCAGAGGTTATGCGTTCGTCATTTAGGCAAGTGGTAAAAAACCGCAGGGTAGACGGGATAAAACGTTTAACCATCCCATTTGTTTGTCACATTCTGAAGGTACTTTTATGCAAACCTACTTTCCCAATTGGAATCTATCCTTTTGGCCGGGCAATTGACCGTCTATCGTTTGAGCCCGACGGGTATGAACGGGGCATCTGCAACGCCACCGCAAGGAGACACCATGGAGACTATCGAAGCACTCATTCACCGCCGCAGCTGCCGCAACTACAGCGATCGTCCCGTCGAGGCCGAAAAGCTTGCACGTATTATCGAAGCCGGCCAATATGCACCGAGCGGCATGGGCCGCCAGCCGGTGACGTTTGTCGCCGTCACCGACCCCGCGACCGTCGAGCGTCTCTCGCAGCTCAACGCGCAAGTCATGGGCAGCAACAGCGACCCCTTCTATGGCGCCAAGACCGTTGTGGTGGTGCTGGTTGACCGCAGCGTGCCCACACATCTGGAAGACGGCTCGCTCGCCATGGGCAACCTGCTCAACGCTGCCTATGCGCTGGGCGTTGATTCGTGCTGGATTCATCGCGCCCACGAGGTTTTCGATTCGCCCGAGGGCCTGGAGCTACTGGCCAGTTGGGGTCTACCCGCCGACGGCAGCCTGCGCGGTGTCGGTCACTGCATTCTGGGCTATGCCGAGGACACGCTGCCCGAGCCCAAACCCCGCCGCGACAACGTGGTCTACGTAAGGTAATTAGTTCCGCCATTCTACCGAACGGCGGGCTCGTTGACGCTGCGCGGGCCGCATTCACGCCAATCTGACGTTCAATTTCGAGGGCGCGACCAGAAGGTCAGCGCCCTCTCATTTCACGTCACCTTGGCGCAAATGCGGCTCGCTCGCTTTTGGCGACTGACATCGAATGAGCCACTGTCTTGGGCAGCTAAAAAAGCCCCGTCCCAAATTAGCTGCCCCACTCGCAACTTATCCCGCCGATGGAGTTATTGCCGTTTCGCTCGTCTGATTCGCATCGACGTCGTCGCCTTGCTTGTCTTCGTCCTTTTGCACATCGGCGATGGTGGAGGCCGCCGCAACGATACCGCGCTGGGGCGCGACGCTCGTCTGGGCCTGAGCGCCCTCGACAACTTCTGTACCTACATGCGCGAGCTCGGGCGATTTAAACATTGCGTCCAAGTTGGCGCCACCGCCGGCATATCCGAGCGCAGCGAGCGCGATGACGATCACTGCAACGGCGGCCACGATCGGCACGTAGCGATGCCAGCCGGCGGGATTGAGCCCGCTGCGGCGAGCCGCCCCGCGGCTGATGTAGCCGAGCGTTCCGTCGTGCTTGAGCTTTGAGCCCACCACGCGTTTGCGGCCCCACAGCGAGGACTCTGCCTGCATTGCCAAGCGGGCGCTTGCCGAAGGATAGCCGTATTTAGTGCGCTTGAACGAGCCATCAAACCCCGAGGCGTGTTTGCCCCACGTCACCGATGTTGTGCGTCGGTTGACCGGCGCGGCACTCCGCCTTCTGCGGCTCGGTTTTGAAGTCTCAGCCATATGCCCTCGCACGCCGTAACCAAATCGAAACAATAACGCTTTGGACTGTAGCACACGCGTCGCGTGCGGTCACGGGCGCCTCGCTCAACGGTCATCGTCCTTCAGCAAGCGCCACAGCGTTGTACGGCTTATGCCCAGCACCTCCGCCGCACGGGTTCGGTTGCCGTGGAGATGGTCTACAACCAGATGCGCGATATCTCGCTCGGTATCGGCCAGCGGTCGCAGGATATACAGGTCACTTTCAAGCGTCGGGGCGCCAAAGGTTGCGGTCTTAATCACGTCCTCTTGGGCGAACACTTCCTCCGCCACAGCGCGGTCCACCGTGCCCGTCCCCACCAATATATACAGTCGTTCCGAGACCTCGCGGAGCTGCAGATAGTTGCGCGGCCAGCGGTAAGCATCGAGCGTCTTCGTCGCCGCGGCAGACAGCGTGGGCGCTGCCGTCCCAAATGCATCAGCGAGATATTCCAAATAGCGCGCGACCTTCGTCGACGCGGCTCCCTGCTCGGCGATTGCCGGCGCGACGCTCACCGCACAGGCGAAGCGCTCGGTCACAAAGGCGGCTTGATCACTTTCGCCGCCGCCCGGCATGTCATTCGCCGTCAGCACCACATGGCAGCGCGTCGCCAACGCGGTGTCGGTCATCGTGGAGACCAGCTCGCGGAGGCGCTGGGGGCCAACCGCATTCCAGCCCTCAATGCAAAGGGTCAGCCCCGTTTGGAACAGCGGCGATTCGGAGCTTTTGAGCACATGGCGCCAACCGCGATCGGTGAGTTCATCGAGCGCGACGGAAACAAAGGGCTGATCGACAAAAGGGCCATCCAGATAGAGGCGCTTGGCAATCTCGACCTGACCCGCTCCCAGCTCGCCCTCGAGCATAAGGGGCACGCCGCGCGCATAGCTCTCGGTAACCGGTACAGCCACCGAGGCCGCCCCCTCAACGATGCCGTACGCGCTCGATTCATAGCGGACCTCAACTTCGTCGGCGTTGAGCCACTCGATGCCCGCATGCGCCGCGGCACCGCGCACCTCGCGGACCACAACGACCCAAAGCCTCCCGCCCTCTTTGTCGGTGGGGCGAACGGTCAGGCTCAGGCGCGTACCCTCACGCCCCATAACCAGACGCGCGCCGTCTCCTATACGGTCGAGACGCTCAGCGACAAAAGCCGCCACATCCCGCTCAAGCGCCGCGTCATTCATGGTCGAGATCGCGACGTCCCCACGCGCATCGATTGCCAATGCCGAGGCCCCGGCAGCAGCTAGGGCATCGGTCAAGATGTTCAGCTTAGCATTGCTATCCATGATTTGCCCCTGTCCGCGGCGACGTGCAACCGCCGACGGTCGCACGACCGAGTGTTTCAAAATTGAACGATATTGCTCACCAAACACTATAGGGCAGAAAGCGCCGTCCTGCGAGTATAGGTGTTGCCCCGCATCGCCATCCTGGCGGGGCGATAAGAGCTCTTCGGGACTTATAAACCTGCGGACAAGCCATACCCGCAAGAGCTCCTATCGCTCCACCGAAGGCTTGCGCTCACCGGCAGCCAGCACGCGAATAAGCTACTTCTCTACCAGATTCCCAGCACGTGCTGCATTCCCAAACTCATGCACGCAATGCCAATCCAGCAGCAAAAGCCCAACGCGATGGGCTTGCCGCCCTTTTTGACCAGCTCGACGATATCGGTATTAAAACCAATAGCCGCCATGGCCATCACAATAAAGAACTTCGACAGCTCCTTGATGGGCGCCGTGATGGACGCGGGAAGCTGAAGCACCGTGGTGATCACGCTCGCCAGCACAAAGAACAGCACGAACATGGGAAACGCACGTTTAAGCGAGAACGTGCTTTTGGCGTCACCGCCGGCCTTGCGTGCCAGATGCATCTGCCAGCATGCGAGGACCAGCGTGATGGGAATAATGGCCAGCGTCCTGGTGAGCTTGACCACTGTGGCGCTCTCGAGCACATTGGCGCCGGGATGCATGCTGTCCCAGGCGCTCGCCGCAGCCGTTACCGACGAGGTGTCGTTGATGGCGGTGCCGGCAAACAGGCCAAAGCCCTCGTTGGTCAGCCCGAGCATGCCGCCGAGCGTCGGAAACACGAGCGCCGCGATAACGTTAAACAGGAAGATGACCGAAATGGCCTGGGCAATCTCGCGATCGTCGGCATCGATGACGGGCGCGGTCGCAGCGATGGCCGAACCGCCGCAAATCGACGAACCCACACCCACAAGCGTCGCGATCTTACCCGGTACGTTCATGACGCGGCAGAGCACAAAGGCGATGACAAGCGAGGTCGAGATCGTCGCCACGATAATCGGCAGCGACTGGGCGCCCTTGGACAGAATCTGGGAGAGGTTCATGCCAAAGCCAAGCAGGATAACCGCATACTGCAAGACTTTTTTGGACGTATAGGTGACGCCGGCGGCGAGCTGTTCGCGACGCTTCCTGGGAAAGACGAGCGCCAGGACCATGCCAAAGAGGATGGCAAATACCGGACCGCCGACCACCTCAATTTGTTTGCCGAGCAACGTCGCGGGAATGGCAATGATCAGGCAGAACAAGACGCCTTTCCAGCGCTCGCGAACGATATTTGCCAGTTGCATATGGGATTCCTTCTTTCTATTTCACGTTTGCGACGGCTTATGATACGGCAACATTGAGCACAGCCTTGCGCAAACACAGACTAAGATGCCGCAATAGTTCTCAGGCAACAGCCGAATTGCCCACCGCGGAGAGCTGATTCGCGGCATAATTAACAACTGACATATGAGTTTGATAGAACAGTTGCGAGGCGCTATGGAAGAATCGATGCACGTCGGCGAGCAGGAAACGAGCCTACAGGACCAGTCCTACCACACCATTCGACGCAAAATCGTCTACCTGGACTACAAGCCGGGCGAAAAGCTGGGCGTCAAGCAACTTTGCGACGACCTAGATATGGGGCGCACCCCTGTGCGCGAGGCTTTGGTTCGTTTGGCGCAGGAAGGCCTGGTGCGCACCGTGCCCCAGAGCGGTACCTACGTCTCGCCCATCAACCTCACCCTTGCCGAGAGTGCCTGTTACATCCGCGAGCATCTGGAAAAGCAGGTGATTGTGGAGTGCTGTGCGCGCGCCACGTCGGCCGGCATCGAGCAGCTCGACCGCGCCATCGTGCTGCAGGAAAAGGCCATGGCCGAAGAGGATCGCATCGGCTTCTTTTTGAGCGACAACCTCATGCATCACATGATTTTTAGCATCGCATGTCGCAGCACCGTGTGGTCGTGGCTCGAAGAGACCAATGCCGACCTGGAGCGCTTCCGCTGGCTGCGCGCCGCCACGCAGGTTCTCGACAATCAGGACATCGTGAACGAGCACAAGCAGATTCGCCGCGCTATCGCCGGTCGCGACCCCATCGAAGCGAGCTTTTTGGTCAGCAAGCACCTGCATATGATGTTCCGCAACCAGACCGAGGTTCTGGACCAGTTCCCCGAGTACTTCGAGACCAGCAAGCTCCGCTAACCTGCCAAAAAGGGACAGGTTCATTTTGGCAGGTTTTATCTGGTCAAATGAAACAAGGCCCGACTCCGCCACAACGGAGCCGGGCCTTAGTTGTTAGAACGACGGAACTCGATTACTCGACAGTAACGCTTTTCGCCAGGTTGCGAGGTTGGTCAACGTCGCAACCGCGCAGGATGGCCACCTCGCGGGCGAGCAGCTGCAGCGGAACGCTCGCCGTGATGGGGCTGAACACGTCGCGGACTGCCGGCACGCGGATGATGCAGTCGGCGATCTTGTTGATCTCCTCGTCGCCCTCGGTGGCAACGACGATGACCTTGGCGCCGCGTGCCTTGCACTCCATAAGGTTCGACACGGTCTTGTCGTAGGTGGCGCTCTTGGTGGCCACGGCGATGACGGGGAAGCCCGGGTCGATCAGGGCAATGGGGCCGTGCTTCATCTCGCCGGCGGCGTAGGCCTCGGCGTGCAGGTAGCTGACCTCTTTGAGCTTGAGCGCGCCCTCGTAGGAAATAGCGGCACCCATGCCGCGACCCACGAACAGTGCGGACTGCGCGTCCTTGCACAGCAGGGCGGCCTCATGAACGGCCTCGGTTTGGGTATCCAAAATCCACTGGATCTGCTCGGCCGTATCGGAAAGCTCACGGAACAGCATGCGCGCCTGCTTGGTGGTCAAGCGGTACTTGACCTGCGCCAGCAGCAGAGCCAAAAGCGTGAGGCTCACAACCTGGCCGATAAAGCTCTTGGTCGAAGCGACCGCGATCTCCTTGTTGGCCTTGGTGTAGATGACGCCGTCGCTCTCACGCGCCACGGGGCTGCCCACCACGTTGGTGATGCCGAAGACCTTGGCACCCTTGATGCGTGCGTCGCGAATGGCGGCAAGGGTATCGGCCGTCTCGCCCGACTGGGACACGGCAACGACAAGCGTCGTCGGCGTAATGATGGGATTGCGATAGCGGAACTCGCTGGCTGCCTCAACCTCAGTGGGGATGCGAGCCCAGCCCTCAATGAGATTCTTAGCAATGAGGCCAGCGTGATAGCTGGTGCCGCAAGCGATCACGTAGACGCGGTCGATGTCGTTGAGTTCCTCGAGCGAAAGGCCCAGCTCGTCGATGTCGAGCTCGCCGGCCGGCGTCATACGACCGACCAGCGTGTCGCGCACGACGCGCGGCTGCTCGTGGATTTCCTTGAGCATAAAGTCGGGATAACCGCCCTTTTCTGCCATGTCCAGGTCCCAGTCGATGTGGGTGACCTTGGGCTCGATAACGTTGCCGGCCTCGTCGGTGTACTCGACGCCTGCGGGCGTAAGCTTGGCAAACTGACCGTCCTCGAGCACCACGACATCGCGGGTGGCGTCGATGAGCGCGATGACATCGGAGGCAACATAGGCGCCGGTCTCGCCCGCGCCGACCACGATCGGGGAATCCTTGCGGGCCACGGCGATCACGCCGGGCTCGTCAGCGCACACGGCGGCCAGACCATAGGCACCGACCACGTGGGTGCACGCCTCGCGCACGGAGGCCATCAGGTCGTGCGTCTCGGCATAAGCCTCTTCGATCAGATGCGCGAAGACCTCGGTATCGGTCTCGCTCTTAAAGTGGTGGCCGCGACCCTCCAGCTCTTCGCGCAGCTCGGCGAAGTTCTCGATGATGCCGTTGTGGACGATGGCGATACGACCGTCGCAGCTGGTGTGGGGGTGAGCGTTAACGACGGAGGGCTTGCCGTGGGTGGCCCAACGGGTGTGGCCGATACCGCAGGTAGCGTCGCTGTCGATGCTGGAAAGCTCGCTCTCCAAGCCCGCGACCTTGCCCACGCGGCGGATGACATCGAGGTGCGCCGCGGCGCCCTCGCCCACCTCGAGCGCGACGCCCGAGGAGTCATAGCCGCGATACTCCATACGCTTGAGACCCGTGACCAGGATGTTCTTTGCAATATCAGAGCCGGTGTAGCCGACAATTCCGCACATAGGATAAATCCCTTCGTCCGCTTGACTGCAAAACGTCCACGCACAGGGGGCGCTGAGACGCATAACGTTCGAGTATTGTACTCACGCAAACGCAAGCTGATATACCAGAAGTGGTATCTCAACTTAGATACCACCCGATGCACACACGTCCAGCCGGTCCAAACCACCACAATGGGGACAGGCACCTTCGTGGTGGTCGCGCTGGCAACGGCGTTTCCCCAGATAAAACCTGCCAAAAGAAACCTATCCCTTTTTGGTAGGTTTAGGATGCTACAATCTGGCTTGTACTTGAAACGCATCAAAGGGGCCGCTATGGCAAAGGTAAAAATCAGCGACGTCGCGCGCGAGGCCGGGGTTTCGTTGGGCACGGTTTCCAACGCGCTCAACCACCCCGAAAAGCTGCGCCCCGAGACCCTCAAGCTCATCAACGAGATCATCAATCGCCTTGGCTACCTGCCCAACCAAAGCGCTCGTCAGCTCGCGGGCGGCGCCACCAAGTCCTTTGGCCTGGTGCTCCCCCGTCTCGATCACGGCTTTTCGCTCCAAATCGCCAGCGGCGCCCACAACGAGGCCCGCAAGCACGGCTACGACTTGCTCATCGCCAACGCCGATAACGACGATATTCTCGAAGACCATTACCTGCGCTATTTTATGGGCACGCAGATGTCCGGCGTCATGGTTCAGCCCATGGCGTCCCCCGACTGGCATCCGGCCATGACTAAAATGCCCGTGCCGATCGTCCATCTGGACATCCATTGCTCCGAGCCCGGCTACTACGTAGCGGCCGACAACGAGGCCCAGGGTCGCATCATTGCCGAACTTGCCATCGCCCGCGGCGCACGCCATATCACCGTTGTGGGTAGAGCAGCATTTATGCAACTCACCCTGCGCGTCCTTGGCATTCACAAGGCCCTCGCCCTGCACCCCGATATCAAGATCGAAGTCATCGACGCCGGCGAATGGAATACCGCCGCCGACGGCTACGGCATCGGCGCCCAAATCGCCGCGCGCCCCGCCGACGAACGCCCCGATTTTGTCGTCGGTCTGACCGACGTGCTGGCCTCGGGCGTCATCTCGGCGCTGGTCGACAAAGGCATCGCCGTCCCCGGGCAAGTACGCGTAGCAGGTTGCGATGGCAACCCACTCGCTTGGAGCGGATCGGTCCCGCTCACTACGGTAGCGCCCCCGGGCTACGAGATTGGCCGCAAGGGCGTTCAATTGCTCATGGAGCAAATCGAGAACAAGGTCCCGACAAAGACCAGGCATATCCACGTCAGCTCTGCCGCGCGCACCGTCACCGCGGTCACGGCCATCGAGGACATCAACCGCCTAGAACTCGTGCGGCCGTTCCTGCTGGAACGCGCCAGCACCCAGGCAAGCGGCCAGACCGACGCCACGGCCATCAACCTCGGTGCGTATCTATAGCACGCCCGCAAGTATGCTAAGTCGCCGCTTAAGCAAAAGGGGCCCGACCATTGCCGGACCCCTTTTGCTTAAGCGCAAACGTGAGCAATCGCTCGTTTCAACGCCGCAATTTTCTAACGCACAGTCTTGATTGCCGCCGCCAGGTCGAACAGCGTATCGAGCACGGCCTCGCAGCCATCCACCACGTCCTGCGGCAGCGGCACGATATCGGGGACGGCGAAGACATGGCATCCGGCCGTGATGCCCGAGACGCAGCCGTTGCGCGAATCCTCGACCACGGCACATTCCTCGGGAGCAAAGCCCGCGCGCTCGCAGGCGAGCAGATACATCTCGGGGTCGGGCTTGCCGTGCACGACGTCCTCGCCACACGTTACCGTTTCAAACTTGCCAAAAAGACCGACCATCTTAAGGTTGCGCTCGGCCGTAACGAGGCGCGACGACGTCGCTAGACCCACGTGATAGCCCGCAGCCAGCAGCTCGTCTAGGCACTCGGCGGCACCGGCCTTAAGTTCCAGTTCGGTCTTGACCATCTCGTCGCGAATCTCCTTGTGGCGACGATAGATCGCCTCGGTGGTTTCATGGCTGCCGTAATGCTCATCAAGGATGTCCATAACATCGGGCAGCGTGCGGCCGATAAACTGATGGATCAGCGCTTCATCAATCGCGAGCCCCAGCTCAGCGGCGCCTGCCTTCCAGGCCTTAATCCCCAAACGCTCGGTGTCGACCAGCGTTCCATCCATGTCAAAAATAACAGCCTTGATCATATCGGCCCCCTCACCGGATTGTGTTACTGTCACTCTACCGCACTTTACAAACTTGTATATAACGTATATAGCATATTGCACTTTCGTTACATAGATAGAAGACTTATGGCAAGTAACGCATTAGGATTATAGTTTTCGACCGAGTACTCAACGATAAGGATCGTTTCATGATTTTAGACACCACGGCACCCGCAGAGGAGCTTCAAGACAAGCTATCGGCGCTCGAACAGCTGCTTTTGGCATACGGGCGCGTGGCCATCGGGTTTTCCGGCGGCGTTGACAGCAGCTTTTTGGCCGCCGTGTGCGCCCGCATCATGCCTACCAATACCCTCCTCATCCATCTCACCACGCCGCTCATCGGCACGCCCGAACAGACTTCGTTTGAGCAGTCCGTTGATGGACAGGCCAATGAGGGGCCGCATTTTAAGCTCCCCGTGCTCAATCTTTCGGTGGATCAGCTGCAGCTCCCCCAAGTAGCCTGCAACGATGCTAATCGCTGCTACCACTGCAAGCACGCCGGCTTTACCGCCATCGTCAACCACGCCAAGTCGCTCGGCTTTCCCACCGTCATCGATGGCAGCAATGCAAGCGATCGCGGTGACTACCGCCCCGGCATGCGTGCGGCAGAAGAGCTCGGCGTACGCTCCCCTCTCATGGAGGTCGGCTTTACCAAGGACGAAGAGCGCGAGCTGCTGCGCGCATGGGGCTATCCCGTTTGGAACCTGCCGGCGGGAGCATGTCTTGCCACCCGCGTCCCCACGGGCGAGGAGCTTACGCGCGAGAAGGTCGATTTGATCCGCACCTGCGAGGACTACCTGCACGATCTTGACCTGGCACAGGTACGCGCGCGCTTGGTCGGCGGCTGCATGCATATCGAGGCCGCACCCGCAGATGTCGCCAAGATTGCCGCGCTCGGCGGCACCGCCGTCGATGCCGAGGGCAAGACCCCGCTGCCCGCCGCCATCGAGTCCGCACTGCGCGGGCTGGGCTGCGACCATATCTCCCCCGAGGTCACCCCCTACATTCACGGCAACATGAACCTTTAGGTTACGCCGTTTTACAAACGGCGTAACTGCTCGGCGCTGCGCGGGCTCCGGACACGGCAATCTGACGTTCAACTTCACGGGCGCGACCAAAAGGTCAGCGCCCGCTTGTTTCACGTCACCTTACCGCACCCGGAGACCGCTCGCTCGCATATGCTCAACCTGCACTGCGTTAACTGACCCGCCAATAAGGGACAGGTTTATTTTGGCAGGTTTTATCTGGGGAAATATCGCGAGGCAGTCGCCCCCCCTAGCACCCATCTCACTTCGAGAGACACAAGAGGGGCGACTCGGCTGCATCTACTTCTTCCGATAGCGGCGGTTGCGGCTCGTCGATGAACCCATTACTTCGATGAGTCCTTTATCCGCCATTTTTGGCAGATGGTAGCGGACGGACGAAATTTTGACCCCCGATGCAACCGCTATTTCTCGCGCCGTCATATCCACTTCGGCTCTGAGAGCCTCCAGGATCCTATCCGCTGTCGAAGCTGACGATTCTCTGCTCATATCGATAATCTCAAACGTGTCTTTGCCACATTTTGACAGGACATGTTTATCGACAAGATTCCCGCAGATCAGGCGAATGTCATCCGAATCCCACTTCAGGGCCTCTCGTATTTTTTGAACATCGCATACGCACCCATGCTCCCGCATAAACATGAGCAATGTTTCCTCGCGATCCGTCAGCTCGGTGCCCACATGGCTCTGAATCCACGTGCGGTTTTCAGCAAGCTCCGCCCCGTGCCGGGAAAGCAGCACCGTAAACGAATCGGCCTTAACGATAAATTTCGGCCTTCCAAGCGAACGAGACTCCATCTCGCGAATCATAGCCGGGATACCAGATCCCTGGCTTTCTGCAACGGGCCCCTCGGCATGCTCTAACGGCGTCGCCCCCATTAGGCTCATGAGCTTTGGGTTTCGGCAGCGCGATTCCCCGTCTGCAAGATTGTCCACCGTCTTTCCGCCCCAAAGCCCACCGGGGTTTTTGATCTCTATTCTGTCTGGATAGATATCGACACTCACGGCCTGCCCCACAAACATGGGCGAATATTCTCGATGGATGCAGGCGTTTGCCAAGGCCTCGCGCAAAACCTCCTGGGGAACTTCCCAATCCTCCCTTCTGCCAGCGCCTTGCACTATCGCCGCTTTGCGCAAGTTCCGTCCAATCGCGACAAGGGCATCTTCGATGCAAGCCGGAATCGGGCCATCGCACAACTGGCGGTCAATAAACCGGGGTTGCCCGGGTGCAGATTTTTCCACATCGGAATGAACGGCGACATCAATCATGAGTTTGGGATAGAACTGCTGGGGGTAAATTCCCGCCGACAGAAGCCCTGCGAGCTTCACCGCACCATCCTTTGTAGTGATATTGAGTCTGACCAGCTGCTTTTCCAGCGTATCGGCCCCGCGCAAAACGCGGGGGGTCTGCAGCCGGCGATTTGCGATAATAGACCGCACGACATCTGGATCCAAATCCTCGACTGTTGCCTCCGAAACCACCGTGCCGTCTGCATCGCTCGGAAGCAACGCACTCTGCAGCTCATATAGCTCAGCGGGTGACATCTTGATATCTTTATCATCCACGCGCTTGTAGCTACCGTTCTGCACGCCGCGCGCGCCGATATAGCAAGGCTTCGCTTTAAGCTCAAGTTCAAAGATGCGCACCAGAAGCACCTGGAGCCCGTCGACCTCGCCTCGATCAAGCTCGTACCGTGGCGCATGGGTCACCACTGCCGCTGAGCCTCCGTCTCCGATACCCGAAACAAACTGATCGCGCACCCTATCGATAGCAAAGTTAGCCGAAGGAACAAATCCTTCGGCTTCGTTTAGGCCCAAAATAATGAGCCCACCCGCAGTGTTCGCAAAAGCGCTCACTGTCTCCCATACGTCTGCGCTCAATTTATTCGTGCAGGCTTTAACTTCTACCGATGCGTCATCAGTCCCCCGCCTGCGAAGGCGCTCAACGATAAGGCCAAGAGGTTCATCCAGCAGCATTGGCATTCCGTCTCTCTAAAACGATAGATTTATCTCTCTAAAGTATAGTATATCTCTCTAACTTTAGAGAGATAAGCACCTTATTTTAGAGAGACATTTAGAGAGATGTATCGAATTCACTGTTAGATAGCCCAATGTTATCTCTTTAACTGGCTTTCTCTTTAGAGAGACAATTAGAGAGACGAGCGCGACCTCTCTAATCAAGGGCACCACTCTTTAAGGTGCACACTCCCTAACCGTGCCCTAAGTTGCGGTGAAATAGTCCCCCGATTAACCTGCCAAAAAGGGACAGGTTTATTTTGGCGGGTTTTATCTGGGGAAACGCAAAATAGCCCCACATACACAACCACCGCAGCTCCATATGAGGCAAATGAATCAGTAGCGTCTATCCCAAATCTTGAGTATTTGTTCGACAGAACGGCCCCTGCCGGCTCCTGCTAGACTGGTAGATTCCCAACCGTCCATCCAGGAGCCGCAATGTCGCGCAAGTCCGCCTACAAGCAAGTACTTTCCATCGGCGCCGCCGTGGTGCTGGGGTTTGCGCTGTTCACAGGGTCGCTCGACGGAGCGCCCAAGTTGTTGTCGCCGCAAAGTGATGAACAGGCGGCAGCTCTGGCCGAAAAACAAAACGAAAGTCCCAGCCGCACCGACGACGAGGCGGACCTGGTCGATCGGCTCGAATCAGGAACGGCGAGCTCCCCGGACCCTCAAAACAGCCAGGACTCTGGCGATGGCTCCGATTCCGCCACAACCGACACCGGCGACGGCGCTTCCGCGGACAGCGCCGCCACCCCCATCGACGAGGTCGAAAACCCCGACCTCAACCGCGCCCGCGGTGTTTATCTCAGCAGCATTCCCGACTACGCCGGCAACCCCTACGTTGCCCTGCGCGCCGACAGCACGCACCCGCTCGGCACACCATCATTCACGCTCGATGAATACGAGCGCGCTACAGAAGAGGGTTGCTTTAAGAAGTTCTCCAAGCTTGACAGCCTGGGCCGCACCCGCAAAGCGCTCGCCTGCGTGGGCCCCGAATCACTCGGTCAAGGCGAGCGCGGCGATATCTCGCGTATCCATCCCGCTGGATGGCGCCAGCAGCGCTACGACTTTATTCCGGGCCAGAGCCTCTACAACCGCTGCCATCTCATCGCCTGGTCGCTCTGCGGCGAAAACGCCAACCGCAAGAATCTCCTCACCGGCACGCGTTATCTCAACGAGACAGGCATGCTGCCGTTTGAGGAGCAGATTCTCGGCTACATCCGCGAGACGGGCAACCACGTGCTCTATCGCGTCACACCCATGTATAACGAAGAGGAACTTGTCTGCCGCGGCGTGCGCCTTGAGGCGCAATCGGTCGAGGACCACGGCAAGACCCTCTGCTTCCACGTGTACTGCTACAACCTGCAGCCGCACGTGCAGATCGACTACGCCACCGGCCGCAACCAGGCATCCGGAGACTAGTGCCGACCGCACCGCCCGTAACCCAAAAATGATTCGTTTTCCTCCGTCCCCATGGGATCAAAAAAGGCCGCCCTGGATTACCCAGGGCGGCCTTTTCGTCAGCGTCCACATTGCAGGCAAAACCACACGCTACTTGGCGCGGCCCTCCTCATAGCGCTCGACCAGCTTGGCCTGAACATCGTAGGGAACCTGCTCGTAGCCAGCGGGCTTCATGGTAAAGTCACCCGTGCCGCGCGTGATAGAGCGCAGGCGCGTCGAATAATCCGTCAGCTCTGCCAGCGGCGCCTGGGCAATGACCACGGTGTCGCCGCGCTCATCGGTCTCCATACCCGTCACGCGACCGCGCGATGCCGAGATGTCGCCCATCACAGCGCCGGCGTAGCTTTCGGGAATAGTCACCGTGATTTCCTCGATGGGCTCCAGCACCACCGGGTCGGCATCGGCGCACGCCTTGCGCAGGCCGATGCGAGCCGCCGCGCGGAACGCCATCTCGTTGGAGTCGACGCTGTGATACGAGCCGTCGTACACAGCCACGCGAATGCCCGTGAGCGGGTAGCCGGCAATGATGCCGTCCTTCATGGTCTCCTGGACACCCTTGTCCACGGCGGGGATCAGCGAGCGCGGAATGCGGCCACCCACGACCTCATCCACAAACTCGTAGCCGTCGCTCGTGCCGTCGGGCCCAATAAGCGGCTCCACGCGCAGCCAGCAGTCGCCGTACTGACCGGCGCCACCGGTCTGCTTCTTGTGGCGACCCTGGGCGCTCGCCGTGCGGCGGATGGTCTCGCGATACGGAATGCGGATCGGCACGCTCTTGGCCACGACCTTGGTGCGATCCTCCAAACGGTTGAGCAGCACCGAAACCTGCGCCTCACCAACGGCGGAGATGATAGTCTGGCCCGTCTCCTCGTCACGATCGATGCTCATGGTCGGATCAGCCTTGCACGCCTTCTCGATAAACGTATAGAGCTTCTCTTCGTCGCCACGGTTCTCGGCCTCGATGGCAATGCGGTACTGCGAGTTGGGGAACTTAAACGCCGCAGCCTCGACCTTACCGGTAATGGAGAGCGTATCGCCCGTCTCGGCCGCCAGCTTGGGCGCCACGATGATGTCGCCGGCATAGGCGTGACCGACCTCGGTCATGTCGCGGCCGCACATCACATACAGGTGGGCCAGACGATCGCTCTTGCGGGTACGCGCGTTGATCAGCTCAAGGCCCGGCTCAAGCGTGCCCGTCAGCACCTTGATAAAGCTGATGCGACCCTGCTGAGGATCGGCCAGGGTCTTAAACACAAAGGCCACCGGGCGGTCATCGTCACTCGAGATCTTAAGCGAATCGCCGTCAATGAGCGGCATCTCGCCATAGTCGGTCGGCGCCGGGAAGTACGTGGCGATGTCGTCCATCAGCGAGTTGACGCCCTGCTCCTTGATGCAATCGCCCGCAAAGACCGGCACAAAGATGCGCTCGGCGATCGCCTTCGACAGCAGGCCTTCGAGCTCCTCCTGCGTCAGCGTCTCCTCGCCTTCCAAGTACTTCATCATCAGTTCGTCGTCAGCCTCGGCCACCAGCTCGCACAGATGGTCATGGGCCTCCTCGGCCTGGGCACGATACTCCTCGGGAATCTCCGACTCAACGGCTTCGGTGCCGTTGCAATGGCGCGCCTTCATGCGCACCAGGTCGATGATGCCGTCAAAGTCCTCGCCCTCGCCCCAGGGAAGGGTCACGGCGCCCAGGCGCGTGCCAAAGCGCTCTTGCAGCAGGTCCATCGTGGTCGCAAAGCTGGCCTCGGAGCGCGACAGGCGGTTTACGAACACCGCACGCGCCAGACGCAGGTCCTCGGCGGCATACCAGAGCTTAACCGTCGTAGGCTGTGGGCCGGCCTCGGCGTCGACCACAAACAGAGCCGTCTCGCAGACGCTCATCGCGGCAAAGGCGTCGCCGATAAAATCGGGGTAGCACGGGGCATCGAGCACATTGATGCGCACGCCCTTCCAGTCGATAGGCGCAATGGTCGTCGAGATGGAAAATGCACGCTTGACCTCTTCGGGGTCATAATCGAGCGTGGGCTTGGTGCCGTCGTGGCCGCCCAGGCGGGCGGTCTTGCCGGAAAGGTGGAGCATAGCCTCGGCGAGTGAAGTCTTGCCCACCCCGCCTTGGCCTACGAGCACCACGTTCCTTACGTTACCGGTCTTGGGAGCACCCATGATGACCTCCTTGCAGGGCCGCGCGCAATGCGCGACGCCAACGGGGAGAGTTCGCGGTCGGTGCCATCCCGGGAGCAGTATGGTCGGCAGCCGAGCCGACTCACCCTCCAAATGTCCTATGCCACCACCCTACCCTCACGGGCGGCTGTCCATGCACACCTTTCGGCGCACGTATGAATACAGGCGGCGAGAGGAAGAGACAAGCTTGTGAGGCGATTATTGAACCCCGTCGATGCAAACAAAAAGCCGCCACAGACCGTAAGACCTGCGGCGGCTTCGCCTCAATTAATAGTTGAGTAAATACCTGAGCCTATCCCTCGATACGGCTCAAAAACTCACGGGTGCGCTGCTCGCGCGGATGGTCGATGACCTGCTCGGCAGGACCCTCCTCGACAATACGACCGCCATCCATAAAGACCACGCGGTCGGCAACATCGCGCGCAAACTGCATTGCGTGGGTCACGATCACCATCGTCATATTCTGCGCGGCAAGGTCTTTAATGACACGCAGCACCTCGGCCGTCAGCTCGGGATCGAGCGCCGAGGTCGGCTCGTCAAAGAACAGGATCTCCGGATCGAGCGCCAAGGCGCGGGCGATACTCACACGCTGTTGCTGGCCACCCGAAAGCTCACATGGCACCTTGTTCTCGTTGCCCGTAAGCCCCATCTGCGCGATCAACTCGCCCGCACGAGCTTCCGCCTGCTCGCGCGGGCGCTTAAGCACGCGGATCGGCGCGTCGATGATGTTTTTCATCACGGTATAGTGCGGGAACAGGTTGTAATTTTGGAACACCAGACCGAATCGCGAGCGCGCCCGCTTGGGCACATCGCCCTTCGCATAGACTGCGCCCGAACCCGCATCCGTCGCAACGGCAAGGTCACCAAACGAGAGCGAGCCTCCGCCGAGTGTCTCGAGCAGCGTGGCACACCGCAGCAGCGTGGACTTGCCGCCACCCGAAGGCCCGATAATCGCCACGACCTCGCCACGCTTGACCTCGAGCGAGATATCCTTGAGCACCTCATTGCCGCCAAACGCCTTGCGAGCGCTTTCGATTTTCATCACCGAGTTAGTCATGATAATAGTCCAGCTTCTTTTCGGCGGCGCCCAACAGCATCTCGACCACGAAGTTGAAAACCCAGTAGATCAGCGCCGCAATCGCAAACGGTACCATGCTCACCTGCGAGGCAACCAGGGCCTTGGCGGTCGAGAACATCTCGCCCACGCCAATGGCAAACGCCAGCGACGTGTCCTTGACCAGCGTGATGATCTCGTTGCCCATCGCCGGCAGAATACGCTTGGCGACCTGCGGCATCACGATATACAGAAACGTCTGCACGCGCGAATAGCCCAGCACCTCGGCAGCCTCGTATTGACCGCGCGGAATGGACTGCAAGCCCGAGCGATAGATCTCGGCAAAGTAACCGGCGTAGTTGATGATGAACGCCACGACGCACGCCGTCCACTTGGAATCGGGCGTGAGCGAAATGCCAAACACGTAGTACGGGGCAAAGTAGATGGCAAACATCTGCAGCATGAGCGGCGTACCGCGCATGACCGAGATATAGATGCGCGCAATCCAGCGAAGCGGCGCGATTTTGCTCATGCGCATAAACGCCACGGGAATTCCCAGCGGAATCGACCCGAGCAGCGTCAGCACAAACAACTGCAAACTGACCAAGAAACCCTGGCCAAGCATCTGCATCATGACCTGAATAGACATTACTTGAGCACCCAATTATCGAAAGACAAACCATAGCTTGAATATTTATCGCAGAGGTCCTTGACCGTGCCGTCCTCGTAGAGCGCCTTGAGCGACTCGGCTACAGCATCGGCCGACTTGGTGTCGCCCTTCTTAAAGCCAACGGCGTAGTGCTCGCTGGACAGCGGCTCATCAAGCTGCGTATAGGCATCGGGCTTGGCGGCAAGCTGATACTGGGCAATCGAAAGATCGCACGCCACGGCATCGACCGCGCCGCTCTCGAGCTGCATAAAGGCCGTGTTGTACTCGCCGATCGTGTCGAGCGTGGCAAACGTCGCTGCCAGATCCTTCTGGTCACCCTCAAGCACGTCCTGCGCAGCGGAATCAGTCTGGGTAATCACAGTCTTGCCGGCAAGATCGTCCCAGCCCTTGATGCCCGCATCCTTCTTGACCACCAGCACCTGCTCGTTGAGCATGTACGGCTCGGAGAACGTGTAGTCGTCCTCACGGCCCTCCATGGTAAAGCCGTTCCAGATGCAGTTGATGGCGCCCGAGTTAAGCAGCGTGTCCTTGGCATCCCAGTCGATGGCCTCGTATTTGACCTCCCAGCCCTGCTTATCGGCAACAGCCTTGGCCAGATCGAGATCAAAGCCGGTGTACTCGCCATCGTCGCCCACAAAGCCGTACGGAGGATAGGACTTATCAAAGCCCACCACGAGCTTCTTGGACTCCGCAGCGCCCTTCACATCCTTGGCCGCGGCAGAGCCAGCAGCGGAGCCCTTGCCGGCACCACCGCCGCAACCGACAAGACCAAGGCCAAGCACCGTGGCGAGCGAGCCGGCTAGACCAACAAACTGACGACGAGACATATCGGCATTCATTGTATTCCCCCTTGATGGCACTTTAGTTAAGTAAAGTGAGTCATGTAACGTTCAGAATCATACACTTTAGCGTGATAGAGCACAAGGGAGGGGTTGCCCGCTGGGCTCCGGGGCGGGGGTTAAGTTTCCTGCTCTACAGTCCTGCTCACGACGGAGGCCACATTAAGTGGCCTCCTGTTCGTGCGGAACTCGCGATAAACTTAACCCCCGCCCCGGAGCCCAGCGGGCAATCATCGTTGTACCTATCACTGATACCAATAAACCGCTTGCATATCGTCTGTTGGCTTGGCACGGTACAATGCTTGTAGCTTTAAATTAATAAATTAGTGGGGTTAATTCATGGCAGAATCTCGTGCGGAGCGTAAGGCTCGTCGTGCTTTGATCGAAGCAGCTGAGGGGTCGGAGGAGAAATCTTCTACGAAATCCAAGTCTTCTAAAGCTGCAAAAAGCAAATCGGCCAAGAGCAGGGCTAAGACCAAGCGTTCTGACTCTCGTCGAGGCGGAGACAAAGCGTCTCAGACTCGCTCCAAGCGTCCGCATAAAGATCCGGTTTCGCCTGCGCGTAAGGCTGTGGATCCCAAGTCTCCCTGTTCCATCATGAGAGCTTGTGGCGGATGCACGGCGCTCAATCGTCCTTATAAAAAGCAGTTGGCAGCTAAGCAGGCTGCTATGGAGGAGCTTTTTGCTTCGCTTTGTGAGCGTGAGGGCATTGCTGTAGATCCTATTCGTGGCATGGGCGTCACCCTGGGCGACCCGGGCAAATATCCTGCGCCGCGCGGTTTTCGCCATAAGGCCGCCACTCCCTTTGCTCCCGGTAAGGAGGGTGCTGTCCGTTGCGGTTTCTTTGAGCGCGGCACGCACAAGATCGTTGCCGTACCCGAGTGTCCTGTCGAGGCACCGGGTGCCCGTCAGATTCTCAACGGCATCGCACGCGAAGCTGAGCGGCTGCATATTCCCGCCTTTAATGAGGACAAGCATCTTGGTTTGCTTCGCTATGCCGTCGTCCGCTGCGGTTGGCGTACCGACCAGGTCATGGTTACGCTCGTGACCGCTCAGCGCGACTTGCCGCATGCGCAGGAGTTCTTTGAGGCTGTCGCCGCACTCGATCCGCGCATCGTCACCGTCGCCCAAAACATCAACGGACGTCCCGGCAACGCCATCCTCGGCGAGGAAACCCGCATTGTATATGGCGCCGAGTGCATGCGCGACCAGCTGCTCGGCTGCGAGTTCGATATCTCCCCCACCGCGTTCTACCAGACCAACCCGCAGCAGACCGAGCTGCTCTATCAGCTCGCAATTGACGGCATGGACCTGCAGCAGGGCGACGTACTCATGGATGCCTATTGCGGTAGTGGAACTATCGGCCTGTGCGCAGCCAAAGCCGCCCAGGACAAGGGCGTCGGTATTATGCTGCTTGGCGTGGAGCGCAACCACGCCGGCATTGCCGACGCACGTCGTAATGCCGAGCTCAACGGCCTCACCCGCAGCGCTTGGTTTATGGCCGACGATGCCACCGATTACATCCTGGATGCCGCCGATAACAACGAGCGGGTCGATGTCCTTTCCATCGATCCGCCGCGCGCCGGCTCTACCCCCGAGTTCCTCGAAGCTGCCTGCGCGCTTAAGCCGCGCCGCATCACCTATATCAGCTGCAACCCCGTGACTCAAGAGCGCGACCTGCATCAGCTCCTCGACGGAGGCTATCGCCTGCTCAAGATCACGCCCGTCGACATGTTCCCTCACACCGACCACACCGAAACCGTAGCGGTCCTCGAACGCCGCTAATCCACCGGCACAAGAAAGGGGGCGACCCGCCTGGGCCGCCCCCTTCGCTTGGTTTATAAACTCCGCTACATCCCATTGCGCAGATCGCACACGCCGGCTGCCGCCATCTCGCGCAGCAGCGTCTCGCGATCGCGCGTCACGATCAGATCCAACGGGAAGTGAATCTCGTCGAGCATCTTGCGAGCGTAATCGAGCTTACCAATTGCCATGCCAATGTGCGCATCGGTCGAAACGCCAATGCCCACGCCCAGCTCGGCGCAGCGCTCGGCGATCTTGCGGCATACGGCCCAATGCTCAGTGTCGACACCGTGTTCAAGACTATGGTTGTTGATCTCAATAATCTTGTGCTTGGCCTTAGCTGCCAACAGCACCTCGTCGATATCGAACGGCACGCCCGAACGCCCCGTGTGGCCCAGCATGAACACCTTGGGGTGCTCCAGGGCATTGATATACATCTCGGTCGTCTGGGCCAGCGTCGCGCCCTCAGCAATCTGCGGATTATGCACGCTTGCAACCAAATAATCCAAATTACGCGTAACCAAATCGAACAGTGAATGCTGACGGCTGTACGAATCGCCGGCGATATCGAGCGTGACAGGAGTGTCCTCGCCAAACAGGCTTCCGTCCAGCGAAACGATATCGGCCTCGGCACCACGCAGCACCAGCACGCCGCTCCAAATGCGCGGCCAGATATCCTGGTTGATAAAGAACTGGTAACTGCGCAGGTCATTGGGGCAAGCCGTAACCATAGAGCTCAAATGGTCGGCAGATCCGAGCACCTGCAGACCACGCTCTGCCGCCCAGTACACATTCTCCTCAATGGTCGAATATGCATGCGCAGAGAACATCGTATGGGTATGAATGTCACAAGAAAGCAGGTAGGGCATCAGGTCTCCTTATCTGGCACGGCCGTCGCTTATATTCATTGTACGCATAGCCTTCGATAGTCGTAAAACCACTCCATCCCAAAGACACAACGTCCATGACAACGGGGTCCGGCTTAACACCAAACCCCGTTTCACGTAAAACATTGTAGGCAGAGCGCTTTACTTTTAACGATACTCGTCCGCCAACTGTTTCCAAGCGGGTAGCGAATTGACAATCGTTTCGTAACTCACGCAATAGCCCAGGCGGAACCAACCCGGCATACCAAAGCTGTCCGAGGGAACCGCAAGCAACTCATACTTCTTTGCGCGCTCGCAAAACGCATTCGCATCGGGCTCGAGTGCCTTCACCCACAGGTAGAAAGCACCGTCCGGCTCAACATAGGTATAGCCGTAGTCCGCCAAGGCATCGGTGAGCGCCGTGCGGTTGCGAGCATAGGCCTCGACATCACTCGGCTCATCGATGCAATCGATAATCACGCGCTGAAAGAGCGCCGGTGCACATACAAAACCCAGCGTACGGGCAGCACCCGCAACAGCCGGCATCAGACGCGCAACCTGCGGATTGGTGTTGGGAACCAAGATCCACCCCACGCGCTCACCCGGCAGCGACAGCGACTTGGAATACGAGTAGCACACGATGGTGTGCTCGTAGATCGAGGGCACCCAAGGCACCTCGGCACCGTACACGATCTCGCGGTACGGCTCATCCGAGATGAGCATAATCGGATTCTCGGGATCGCGCTGAGCGTTGGCCTCGCGCAGAACATTGGCCAGTCGCGTCAGCGTGTTGCGTGTATATACGGCACCAGTCGGATTGTTGGGCGAGTCGATGATGACGGCAGTCGTCTTATCGGTAATCGCCTTGAGCACGTTGTCCACGCTCAGCTGGAACGTATCTTCATCGGCGAGCGCCTCAACACACGTACAGCCGGCCTTCTCAATCCAAACGCGATACTCCGGAAAGTACGGGGCGATAACAATAACCTCGTCGCCCGGATTCGTAACGGCGTTGAGCGCGCAGGTGAGCGAAGCCGCAGCACCCACCGTCATAAAGACGTCTTTGCCCTCATAGCTCGTGCCAAAGCGGCGGTTGAGCGATTCGGCGACGGCTGCTCGACATTGCGGCAGGCCCGGAGCGGGGGTGTAGCCGTGCAACTGGTCACTCGGCAGCCCCAAGGCCTTCTTAATGGACTCCGCCACGGCAGCCGGCGCCGGAACACTCGGGTTGCCCAGCGAAAAATCGAATACGTTCTCCGCACCGATCTGTGCCTTGCGCTCAAGACCATAGCTAAAGATCTCGCGGATGATGGAGCTTTCCGCACCGCGAGCATACATCGTTTCGTTGATCATCTGTTCCCCTTTCGCATAGGCGCTATTGTACGCTTTAGCCGAGCAAAGTGCCGCAGCAATGTTGATTGGGGACAGACTTAAATGCGTGAAAACGCTCATTTAAGTCTGTCCCCAATCAACAGACGGCCCCATATCGCTCAAAAGAAAAAGCCTCCGCAGGTTTCCCCGCGGAGGCTTTCGCCACAAAGACTATTTGTCGGCGTCGTCGTCGGTGTCGACATCGGCACCGACGACGGCATGGTCATCGTCAGCATCATCGGATGCGGCTTCGGCATCCTCCTGCATGGCCGCCTGCGCAAAGGCCGCGGCATCTGCCGCAAGTTCCTCCTCGCTCATGCGAGGCGCACGCTTCTTGGTCGGCATGCCGGCCGCCTTGGCGTTGCGCTCCTCCTTGGCCGCCAGGATATCGCCCTCGCGCTCAAGGTAGGCATCCCACTCGTTGTCGAGCAGGGCGTTCACGGCGTCGCCTTCGACGGTCTCGCGCTCAAGCAGCACCTTCGCCATCAGATCGAGCTGATCGCGACGGGCGTCCAGGATCTCGACCGCACGACGATGGGCCTCACGCATAATGCGCTGAACCTCGATATCGATACGGCGCGCCGTCTCCTCGGAGTAATCCTGGTGATCGGCGTAATCGCGACCAAGGAACACCTGATGTTGCGCCTCGCCAAACACTTGCGTGCCCAGCTCCTCGCTCATGCCCAGGCGCGTGACCATCTCGCGCGCCATCTTGGTTGCGCGCTCCAGATCGTTGCTCGCGCCCGACGTAATGTCATCGCACATGAGCTCCTCGGCAACGCGACCGCCCAAGAACACGGCGAGCTCGTCGAGCATCTCGTTCTTGGTCTTGAGGAAGTGGTCCTCCTGCGGAAGCTGCAGCGTGTAGCCCAGAGCCTGACCGCGGCTGACGATCGAGATCTTGTGGACCGGATCGGAGTGCTCCAGGATGTGGCCCACCAGGGCGTGACCGCTCTCGTGGTAGGCAATCGTGGTGCGCTCGGCCTCGGTCATCACGCGACCCTTGCGCTGCGGTCCGGCAATCACGCGCTCCATCGATTCCTCGACCTCGTCCATCGAGATCACGGAACGATGACGGCGAGCGGCCAGCAACGCAGACTCGTTGAGCAGGTTCGCCAAATCGGCACCAGTAAAGCCAACGGTCATCTGGGCGAGCTTCTCAAACTTAACGTCCTCGTCCATCGGCTTGTTCTCGGCATGCACGCGCAAGATCTGCTCGCGGCCCTTCACATCCGGACGGTCGACCGTAACCTGACGGTCAAAACGGCCGGGACGCAGCAATGCCGGATCCAGGATGTCAGGACGGTTGGTCGCAGCGATCAGGATGACCGACTCGCTTTCCTCAAAGCCGTCCATCTCGACCAGCAGCTGGTTGAGCGTCTGCTCGCGCTCGTCGTGACCGCCGCCCAAGCCAGCTCCGCGCTGACGTCCCACGGCATCGATCTCATCGATGAAGATGATCGACGGGGCCTGGGACTTGGCCTCCTTAAAGAGGTCACGCACACGGCTGGCGCCGACACCTACGAACATCTCGACAAAGTCGGAACCCGAGATGCTAAAGAACGGCACGCCCGCCTCGCCGGCAACAGCCTTGGCCAGCAGCGTTTTACCGGTGCCCGGAGGGCCAACCAGCAACACGCCACGCGGGATCTTGGCGCCCAGCTTGCGATAGCGATCCGGATCGCTCAAAAAGTCACGGATCTCCTCGAGCTCCTCGACTGCCTCGTCCACGCCGGCAACGTCTTCAAACTTGACCTTGGGGCGTGTGGCCTCGTTGGTCTTGGCGTTGGTCTTGCCAAACTGCATGTTCCTGTTGTTGGCGCCCATCATCTGGCGCATAAAGTAGAACATGATGGCGATAAGGGCGATCGTCGGAAGCACACTCATCGCCAAGTCGCCCCAAAAATCGGGATCGTTGGTGTTGACGATGTACTTGGTATCGGGGTGCTCCGACATGAGCTCGGCAAGCGAATCGGAGCCGACATAGGTCGAGGAGAAGCTCTTGAGCTCGCTCGTATCGCCCTTGTCCTTCTTCGTCTTCCAGTAATGACCCGTCACGCTTCCGTCTTGAACCGTATAGGTCAGATCTTCGACGCGATCCTGCTTGATGGCGCTCACCATCTCGCTCGTCGCGAGCTTAACGGTATTGCTGGAATTGGCAAAGCCGGAGCCCATGTTAAAGAAGGCGTAGCCCAGAAGCGCGCAAGCCAAAATAAAATACAGCCAGCCCGTACGCGTGGGCTTCTTGCCTCCGGGCATCCCCGGGATCTTAGGCTCCCGGGGAGTCTGGGAATTGTTATCGTTATGGTCGTCGGGCATCTTACGAATAAACCTCCGGTTTCAAAATGCCCAGATACGGAAGGTTACGATAGCGCTCGGCATAGTCGAGGCCGTAGCCCACCACAAAGGCATCGGGGCAATGGGTTCCAACATACTTGGGCGTGATGGCCGAGGTGCGGTCCTCAACGTCCTTCCACAGGAAGGCAGCGACCTCCAGCGAAGCGGGCTTGCGGCTCTCGAGGTTCTTCATCAGGTACTTGAGGGTCAGGCCCGAGTCCAGAATGTCCTCGACGATCAGCACGTCGCGACCACGGATGTCGATATCCAGATCCTTAATGATACGCACGATGCCCGAAGACTTCACACCGTCGCCATAGCTCGAAACAGCCATGAAATCGATGTTGGTCGGTAGCTCAATCTTGCGCATCAGGTCGCCCATAAAGACAACGGCACCGCGCAGAACCGCGATCAGCACCAGATCCTTACCCGCGTAGTCGCGAGTGATCTCCTCGCCCAGGCGAGAAACGATGCCGTCGATATCCTCCTGCGTAAACAGAACCTTCTCGATATCCGGATGTTGAGAAGCCATGACAACCCTTTCTTGTGCTTAATCGCCCACACACCGCCGCATGGACGCGAACTACACATTCTAGCAGCGCACGGGGTATATTTTCCAGCCCGCGCACCATCAGCGCGGGAATACCGTCAACGCCGCACAGAACAGCTGGTGCGAGGGGCTAATCCGCGTCAACCACGCGAAGCAGATAAGCCACACGCGTCGCCGCCGTGCATTTAAAACGTTCGTCCGCGCGAACTCCGGCGACCCACACCACGGCACCTCCCGGCGCCGTCCTCACCACGGGCACGCCGGCGCGCTCGGAAACGGGAATGCGAGCCTCGCCTAGCAAGTCGGATACCTTCTTGCTTCGGCCACTCATTCCTAACGGGCACATCACGTCTCCCGGTGCGGGACCGTCCACCCACAGGCGCGCCAATCGCGCCTCTGCAGGGATCTCGCCACGTGAGCCCGCCAGGATCCGCTCACTATCGCTGTCGGCAAAACCCAGGGCAGCCGCGTCTACCAAAGCTGTCACTTCCCCGGCAACCGCAAGCTCACGGGCGCGGCGCACGATATCGCATCCCGGCTCAACGGCCATCGGCTCTGCGACCAGCATGCGCCCCCCGCCCAACGGCAAACGACCGGGTACGGTAACCCAGTCCGCGACCAGGCCCTCGCGAGCCGCCGGCGCCTTAAACGCCAGCATGCCAAACTCAATGCGTGCGTCAATCCCCGCCGGAAGCGTGACCGAGCCGGCGCCCTCGGCAACGCAGGAAAGGACTCGCTCCACATGTCGCATCTCGGGACGAGCGTCCGGATCGATGCGCTTAATCGCCAGTCGCACGATGCGCCGCGCGATTACCACCTCGGCCGCAGCAAGGCGCCTGGCATCGAGCACCAGCGCGCCCGCTGCCTCTTTGCGCAAACAGCTTCGAAACGCCTGTGCCGACAGCTGGGATAGAAACGCATCTTCATCACCCAAGATCTCACAGGCGGCGCCAATCGTCTTGCAGACGCCCGCGTTGCGCTGCGCCACCACCGGCATCACTCGATGGCGCACGTAGTTTCGCAGATACGAGATATCCTCATTGCTCTCGTCTTCACGCCACGGCTGACCATGTACCTGTAGATAGCCCACGAGCTCGCCATGAGTTAGGTCGAGCAAGGGACGCACCACGATATTCCTCCGGCGAGGAATGCTCGATAGACCAGCGGGCCCCGAACCCTTAATCGCGTTCATCAAAAACGTTTCCGCGCGATCCGAAGACGTGTGCGCGGTGCAGATACGAGCCGCCGTTCGCGGCGCCCCCGTCTGGGCGCAGAGTTCGCGAACATACCTCCGCGCCGCGGCATAGCGCACCTCGCGGGCCGCGGCCTCAATATTGCCCGACTCCCCATCAAAATAAGCGTGCTCCACACACAGCGGTAAACCATATTGCGCGCAGAGCTCACGCACAAAGGCCTCGTCGCCATCGGACGCCTTGCCGCGCAGATGATGGTTTACATGCAGCACATGCAGGCGCTCGCGAGCAATGGGGGCAACACCGCGTCCGTCTTGGATATCCAGCTTTGATGTGCACGCCATAAGAAGCAGTGCCGTCGAGTCCGCGCCGCCTGATACCATGAGCACGACAGGAGCAGCCTGCTGTCTCGTCCGGGTCTCATCGACTGCCCCAGGCACGGCATGGTGTCCGTAATGCTGTGATACCGTTGGCATTCACTTCCTCCTCTATTCGTCCGCACCCATTGTATCCTTTGGAATCTTATGTCTCGTCTGCACCTTCATATCCTCGGCAGTGGCTCTAAAGGCAACTGCGCACTCATCGAGGGCCCGCAGGGGCTCATTATGGTCGATGACGGACTGTCTCGCCGCGAGACATTAAAGCGCATGGCAGAACTGGGGCTCTCGGCAGACAACGTCTCGGCTCTTCTCATTACTCATGAGCATAGCGATCACATCAAGGGTCTCGATGTCTGGTGCAAGCACTGGCACGGTCCCCTCTTTGCCAGCAGGGGCACACTTTCGAGCAAAGAAAATCTTTCGCATCTGCCTGTCGAGGAATTCGACCCCGGTGACACCCTATCCATTGCCGGCATCCACGTGCAAACCTACTCAACATCACACGATGTCATAAATCCAATCGGCTTTCGATTCGACGCCCTCGATGATTCCATCGGCTTTGCTACCGACACCGGAGAGCTATCGAGCCAAGCCATGAACACCCTCAAAGATTGTCGAGTCCTCGCGCTCGAAAGCAACCACGATGTGACCATGCTGCGCGAGGGAGAATATCCCCACTTTCTTCAGGAGCGCATCCTGTCTGCAAGGGGACACCTCTCCAACGGCCAAGCCGCCGAAGCCGCGCGCGAACTTGTTACCGATCGCACCGAACAGCTCATTGCCATGCATATCAGCCAAGACAACAATCGTCCGAGCCTTACCGTCAAAAGCTATGCCAAAGCTCTAGCCGCAACCCTGGATGACGAGCTCGGCAGCTCCGCCACCCTTCTCCAAGGATCGCGAAAACTCTCGATACGCCCCGCAAGCCAGTATCGGCCAGCAACCATTCAATAGACTGTCCTAAACAGCAAAAGGGGCCGGGAATCGCTTCCCAGCCCCTTTTGTTGTCTTTTAATAGCGAAGAACACCAACGAAGTTATTCGATGGAGATCTTCGTAACGTTCTTCTTCTCGACGATCTTGGGAACCGTAACGGTCAGGATGCCGTCAGCGTACTTAGCCGAGAGGCCCTCGCTCGAAGCGTCCTTAAGATACACGCCACGCGTCGCGCTGTACGAGCTGAACTCCTTCTGCAGGAAGTTCTTGCCCTCGTTCTCCTCGTCTTCCTCGACATTCACGCTAATGGACAGACGACCCTCGTTAAGCTCGACATCGATATCGTCCTTGGCGACGCCGGTCAGATAAGCCTTGACCTCATAGCCATCGCCCTTATCCTCAACGTCAACGGGGAACGCCTTAGAGGCAATCGAGCTGTTCGCTAGGTCGCTCATATCATCAAACAGATCGAACAGCGAGCTTGCAGAGGGACGAACGCCAAAAACCGAACGATAAGGAACCATGCTTGCCATGTTTACCACTCCTTTATAGGACTGCCGAGTCATCCTCCAGGTGACTGGGACTTCTTTTGACGCTCTTATATATGCCCACCCAGTGCTCATATATACATCGACTATAAAGTTTTTTGAGTCCAGTACTATAAGCATATCTAAGTGCGTATGACTCAGGTTTTAGGAAGGTTAAGGTTCTTTGAACCAGAGCTTAAATAACAAGTATGTTCGCAGCTATAAATAACAAGGGGCTTACAATGAGCGCGTACACGTTGTTGGTAACGAGCTAAAGGGCATCATGGACGACCAAAACCAGAACAAAATGTTTATGCAGACGCAGGGGGAAGAAACTTCCACGCAGCCGCCACGGTTCCATCGCCCCCACATCTCGCAAGAGCCCATTAATGATCCTGAGCCCGAGTATGTGACGAGAAATCGATATCAAACGCTCGAGGATGCCCAAACGGGACGCAAACATATGGGCGTCGCCTCGGGAGACCCTGTATATCTGAAAGACGCACCATTATCTAAAAACAGCGCAGCTAGTGATGAGCCGATGAAAGCATCCGCCGCTCATCAACAAAGAGGTCCTCGACCAAAGCAAACCTTGACGCATTCGGCTCGCTATCTCGAAACGCCAAAACAGGGAAAATCAATCTTCGTTTCGTCAAGTAAACGACGCAAGCAGCATCGACTGACAATCCTGCTTTTGATCATTGCAGCCATAGCAGTTGCCCTTGTTATTCGTTTTATTTTCTTTAAATAAAAGCTCAATACCAAAAAGAATTAAATCGTCTGGCGTAAATGAGTCATTTAGGCTTATAGGACAAAATGTGTGTCCCGATAGAACATCCGTTTCTATCCATTAATCAAGCCAGAACGGGTACGGGTCCCTGTGGTGGAGGTCCTCCCACACGGCCCTGTCGCCCCACTCCGGCCCTCCGTCCTCGCGCGACGGCGAGGCGGAGTAGACGCTGAACAGGAAGTCGATGTCCGCGTCGGTCGGCATCGCGGCGAGCTTCTCGCGCGCCGTCCTCGCGTCCCCCGAGTGCGCGTGGCACCACCAGAACACCGCCTTCACGCGCTTGACCGACGTCAGCCCCCGGTGGTTGCGCAGGACGGCCCTCAGCTGCGAGTTCACCCCTCCCTCGATCATGTTGTTGGTCGACGGCAGCGGGCCGGCCTTGGCTAGGGCGGGGTCGAGGTAGGTGAACAGCGTCCCCGCCGACACCAGCGACGACAGCGACGAGCGCGCCCGCCTCAGCCTCTCGTGGGTGTAGACCCTCCTGCCGTCCACCACGGTCCTGTCCTCCAGGAAGTCGGCCCAGAACCCGCACCAGTCGAGGTAGCGCTCGACCCAGAGCTCGGCCTGGTGCAGCGTCTCGATGCCCATGAGGTCGCGCGCGATGAGGTAGAGCTCGCGCCCCGCCTGGAGCTTCGGCCGCGTCGTCGTGTAGCGCTTGACCTGCGAGAAGGCGTGGAAGGTGCACCTCTGGACCCTGGTGCGCGGCCAGGTCTCGCGCACGGCCTTGGCGAACCCGCTCCCGCCGTCGGTGACGACCACCTCGGGCGCCGGGATCGGCGACATGAGGGCCGACCACGCCCTCGAGTTCTCCGACCTCGCCATGTACCAGGAGACCACCCTCTCGCCGCTGCAGCATATGAGCACGACGAGGTCGCGCGCGACCCAGATCCCGTCGACGTGGAGCACGCGGTGCAGCTCGCCGTCGGGGACGGGCATCGGCCAGACCTCCCAGAACTCGGCCGTCCTGCGCCTGAAGGACCGCCCGCCGCCCGGCATCGCCGCCTGGGAGTCCTTGGAGAGGAGCCACCCGAGGAACTCGTCCAGCCTCGTCGCCGTGTCGTCGTACCTCACCGTCGTCGACGCGCCGCAGGCCGTGCACCTCCACCGCTGGGACCCCGATGAGGTCCTGCCGTTGCGCTTGGTCCGACCGCCGCAGTAGGGGCAATAAACGGCCTTCATGGGCACCTCTTCCGAAAGGATATTTAACGGTTCCGGAAAAGGTTATCTACCTGCGGGAACGATAGGCAACCGGACACACATTCTGTCCGAGCGGTTAAAAGCGGGCACGGAATTTAAACGGCTGAAAAAGGGGCATCGACCTGCGCCGATGCCCCCAACGTGGACACACATTTTGTCCTATAAGCCGTCATTTATGCCCGGTAAACGCAAAAAAGGGGGAGGCCGCGAGGCCTCCCCCTTCTCAGTTCAAGCGTACGGCTCGGTGCCGTCCACCGGTCAGCGGCGCCC
>URVZ01000006.1 GCA_900551365.1 uncultured Collinsella sp. | reverse complement strand
GACTGACGCGCACGCTGTGGTTGGCGACGTCCAAGGGCCTGTTCGCGCTCGAGGAAGCCGATGACGGCATGCCTGCCGCTGTCGAGGGCTTCAATTTTGCCCACGGCGTGATCGCTGGTGTGCTCGCGCGCCTGTTTATGGAGGGCCGCGTGGCGAGCCCGGACATGAAGGCGCTGCTGCACGAGCTTTCGCCTATCGATTCCTCTGAGCCCGAGCTTATGGATCCGCTGGCAGTCGATTCCACGCGCATCTTCGATACCGTGGTTGCCGCCTACCTGCTGGATTCCGACCGCTCCGAGTTCGATGAGGCGTATCTGGCCGATACCTATCTGCAGATGGCGCTGCCTGCGGCGCGCGGTGCAGAGGGTGCCGGCGAGGACGCCCCCGCGCCCGCCGCTCGCACGGCGGCCTTAACGCTGGCGCTGGTCGCACCGCTGCGCGACCGCATGGCCCGTGAGAACGCCACCAACGTGTTCGACGGCATCGAGATGCCGCTTGTGCCGGTGCTTGCCAAGATGGAGCGCGCGGGCATGCTCGTAGACCCCGACCGTCTGCATAGTCTGTCCGAGGGCCTGGCGACTCAGATTGCCGAGGTCGAGCGCAGCATTCGTGACCTGGCGGGTGACGAGACCTTTAATATTGGCAGTCCCATGCAGCTGTCGCATGTGCTCTTTGATGTGATGGGGCTTCCGACCAAGGGCCTCAAAAAGACCAAGCGCGGTTACTATTCGACCAATGCCAAGGTACTGAGTGATCTTGCCCGTGACCACGAGATTGTTCGTTTGATCTTAGACTGGCGTGAGAAGTCCAAAATCAAGTCCACCTATCTGGACACGCTGGGCCCGCTACGCCGTGGTGACGGTCGTGTGCACACTACGTACAACCAGACCATCACAGCAACGGGGCGTCTGTCCTCGAGCGACCCGAACCTGCAGAACATCCCGACGCGCTCGGAGCTGGGTCGTACCGTCAAGACGGCGTTTTCGGCAGGCGAGGGAAGCGTCTTTTTGGCGGTGGACTACTCGCAGATCGAGCTGCGTCTGCTGGCGCATCTCTCGGGTGACGAGCACTTGGTGCGCGCCTTTAACGAGGGCGAGGACTTCCATGCCGAGACGGCGGCGCGCGTGTTTGGTGTGCCGGTGTCCGAGGTAACGCCCGACTTGCGCAGTCGCGCCAAGGCCGTGAACTTTGGCATCGTGTATGGCCAGCAGGCCTACGGCCTGTCGCAGTCGCTGCATATCTCGATGGCCGAGGCACGCGACATGATCGACCGCTACTACGAGGCCTACCCGGGCGTGCGCACGTTCCTCGACAACGTGGTGGCACGCGCCAAGCAGACGGGCTACGCCGAGACCATGTACGGCCGCCGTCGTCATATTCCGGAGCTCAAGGCCAAAAACCCGCAACTCCGCGGCTTTGGCGAGCGCACGGCCATGAACCATCCCATGCAGGGAACCGCCGCCGACATCATCAAGATCGCGATGGCCCGCGTAAGCCGCCGCCTGGAAGAGGAAGGCTTTGCCGCCCACATGATCCTGCAAGTGCACGACGAACTGGACTTTGAGTGCCCCATCGACGAAGTCGAGCGCCTAACCACCATGGTCCGCGACGTCATGGAGCACGTAGTAGACCTCCGCGTCCCCCTAATCGCCGAAGCCAGCACCGGCATAACCTGGGCCGACGCCAAATAGGGAAGTGCCCACAACCCTAAAGTAACCAAACCAGAAGGGGGCTCCTTGCCAACAAGGAGCCCCCTTCGTTCAATTAAATTCAGCCTAAGTATCTAGACACTCAAGACGCCATCTAGGCGGCAAACAAGTAAACCTAGGGCCTGGCCGGGCGGCACAGGTTAACTTTTCGTAGATTCCGCACGCAAAGAAAGCCACTTAATGTGGCTTTCGTCTTGCGCAGGACCTGACCGAGCGAAAAGTTATCCTGTGCCGCCCGGCCAGGCCCGATGGGACGGCTACCGGGCCGCCAAGATAGCGTCGATGAGCGTCAGTACGCCCCCGTCGTTGTTGCTCGGAATGCGCCATTTGGCATGCGCGTTCATGTGCTCCTCGGCATTGTCCACGATAAAGCTGTGACCGACGCGCTCCAGCATGGGGATGTCGTTGTAGGTGTCGCCCACGGCGGCAGCATCGGCAATATCGATGCCCAGGTGCTCGCACAGGTGAGCGACGCCGGCGCCCTTGTCGACGCCCAGGTTCATAAAGTCGATCCACTCGCGCCCGGCGTTGGTGACGTAGAGCTTGTCCGAGAACTCGGGACTATAGGTCTCGCGGAAAGCGGGCTCGGCGTCGTAGCCGGGGAAGAAGACCGAAATCTTGTTGGACTCGAAATCAATGCCATCAAAGCTGTCGACGTAGTTGATTGTGTTGTAGTAGACGCTGATCTCGTCGTGGTATTGATGGTCGCGGGCAAGCACGTAGAACTCGTCGAAGCAGCAAAGGACGGGGACAGCGCGCGGATCCTCCGAGGCACGGCTCAAGACCTGCTGATACAGCTCCACGTCAATAGTGCTCTTATAGATATAGCTGCCGCGATAGATCACGCACGCTCCGTTGTCGGGACAAAAGGCGAGGCGGTTCTTGATGCCCTCGAACATCTCCTCGAGCTTGGGGGCGGGACGTCCGCTGGCGGGGCAGAATACGATGCCGGCGTCGGCGAGCTTGTCCAGGCGCTCATCAAGACCCTGGGGCAGCACACGCTCGTCGGTCAGCAGCGTCTTGTCCATATCGACGGCGAGAATCTTAATGTTGCCGATGTTGGCGTCCGATTCGTAAGTTTGCATAAAAATGCGCCTTTCGTTTCGAGATTGTTTCAGACGTTATAACCATCAACTAGTAGTCGAGCGTATTTTCGCAGGAATGGTGCGTATTTGCACCACGCTTCACAAAGTAATGAAAAAACTTTTCAGAAATTTGAATTTGTCGCTTGTGCTGCGGGCACTTTAGCGTAATATAGCGACCATCGAAAACGGAGACGGAAAAACAACCGCTTACCGAGGAAAAGGTACCGTTTACGATATTAGAATTGCGCCCGGCGATAGGTGAAAGGAGAGGCAGATGCAGTTCGTAACGATCATCACCACTGCAGACAATGCCATCCGACGCCAGCGCGCAATTTCCCGACGACGATAACAATCGTCTCTGTCCGCATGGGGCGAATTGCCTCAACAGAGTCATTTTGAGGTCGTTGGGTTTTAGCACGACATTGCTGCATGTTTCTAGGGCATGTATGTGCTGATTTTTGCTATTTAACCTGATATTGCACGGTTTTTGACCTCAAGGTGACTTGCAACTGACCGATGTTCTAACTAGCTACCAAGGGCGAAAGGAAACAGCCATGAGCAAGGAAAAAGTCGTTCTCGCATATTCCGGTGGTCTTGATACATCCGTATGTGTCAAGTGGCTCCAGGACGAGAAGAATCTCGATGTCGTTTGCGTCTGCGGCAACGTGGGCCAGGAAGAGACCGGACTGGATGCCAAGAAGCAGAAGGCGCTCGACCTGGGCGTTCTCGATTGCCAGGTGCTCGACCTGCGCGACGAGTTCTCCGATGAGTTCCTGACCAAAGCCATCGCCGCAAACTCCATGTACGAGAATAAGTATCCGCTGCTCTCCGCCCTGTCTCGCCCGCTGCTTGCCAAGAAGCTTGTTGAGGTCGCCCACGAGTTTGGCGCGACCTACGTCGCCCACGGCTGCACTGGCAAAGGTAACGATCAGGTCCGTTTTGAGGCCGCCGTCAAGGCCCTCGACCCCGAGCTCAAGGTTATCGCCCCGGTTCGCGAGTGGGACCTGAAGTGCCGTCCCGACGAGGTCGCCTATGCCCACGCCCACAACGTGCCGGTTCCCGAGGGTGCCAACGACAACCCCTACTCCATCGACGACAACCTGTGGGGTCGCGCCATCGAGTGCGGTCACCTGGAGGACCCTTGGAATGAGCCGCTCGATGACGCTTGGGTTATGACCAAGAACCCCGAGGACACGCCTGACACCCCGACCTATACCGAGATCGAGTTTGAGGCCGGCAAGCCTGTCGCCGTCGACGGCAAGAAGATGAAGCTCTCCGAGATCGTCATCGCCCTCAACAAGATTTCGGGCGACAACGGCTTTGGCCGTCTTGACCTGGTCGAGGATCGTCTGGTGGGCCTCAAGAGCCGCGAGTGCTATGAGGTTCCCGGCGCCCTGACGCTCATCACCGCCCACAAGGCGCTCGAGGACATCTGCGTCGAGGGCGACCTGCTCAAGACCAAGATCAAGCTCGAGCAGGATTGGGCCACCGCCGTGTACAACGGCCAGTGGTACAGCCCGCTCAAGAACGCGCTCGACGCCTTTATGGCCGATACCCAGAAGTTCGTGACCGGCACTGTCCGTCTGAAGTTCTTTAAGGGCAACTGCCATGTCGTCGGCCGCAAGAGTCCCTTCAGCCTCTACGACTACGGCCTGGCTACCTACGACCGCGACACCACGTTTGACGAGAAGGCCAGCGCCGGCTTTATCGAGATCGATACGCTGTCGCTCAAGACGTGGGCAAAGGTCCAGGGCCCCAGCTCTGCTGCTGCCCAGGCCTAGCGCCTCCTTCCCTTGGTATCCGCGCGGCCCATCCGCGTGATACATAACGGGCGCACGGGGTCCCTACCTTTCGTTATGCTTGCTGACACTTCTTAACATCGGTGGCCCCTACGTTCCGCCCGCATATATGATGCCGCGTCTGCGGCTGAGTCCGAGCCCCGCCGGGGTTGTCCGGCGGGGCTCCTTCTATCAATTTGGCGGCTCTGTGCCTATATATATGAGGAGTATCCATTATGTTCAATGCTATCGCGCATGCTTTGCTTGCCCTCGCGCCCGAGTTCGATGCTGTAAGGGTCGAGGACGTTCCTATGAGCCTGAAGGCCTGGATCGATGGTTCGCAGGGCAACATCCGGAGGGAGACGTTGGGCGCCAAGTGCATGGTGCGTCACTTCTTTGCAAATTAGCCACATGGCCCCGCGCGCGGCAGGGAGTGTGTAAAACTAGCGGTTGATAAATCGCTTTAGCGACAGGGCACATTGCTTTGGACGCTTGTTTTGGTATTTGGAGAAAGGAGACGGTTCCATGGCTCTTTGGGGCGGTCGTTTTGAGGCGGGCGTGGCCGAGGTCACGCAGGAGTTTGGCGCGTCGCTGCCGGTCGACAAACATCTCTATAAGCAGGATATCGCCGGCTCTAAGGCGCATGCCAAGATGTTGGCCGCCCAGGGCATCATCAGTGCCGAGGACGAGCAGGCGATTGCCAAGGGCCTGACCGGAATCGAACAGGATATCGATGCCGGCAACTTTACCTTCGACATCAACGATGAGGACATTCATATGTCCATCGAGAGCGAGCTGACGCGTCGCATCGGCGAGGCTGGCAAGCGCTTGCATACTGGGCGTTCGCGCAACGACCAGGTGGCGACCGATACGCGCCTGGGCGTCAAGGCGCTGGCCAAGGAGCTCATGGAGGCCAATCTTGAGCTGCGCCATGTGCTGGTGGATGCGGCCAAGAAGTACGACAAGGTGATTCTGCCGGGCTACACGCACATGCAACATGCTCAGCCCGTGCTGCTGTCGCATCACCTGCTGGCGTATTCCTGGATGTTCGCGCGCGACTTTACGCGTTTGAAGGCCGCCTTTGATGCTGCCGACAACTGCCCGCTGGGTGCCGCTGCGCTTGCCGGTACGAGCTATCCGCTCGATCGCCAGATGACGGCTGCCGAACTTGGCTTTGCGGGCGTGATCCCCAACTCGCTCGATGCCGTTTCCGACCGTGATTTTCTGCTCGATCTGCATTACGCCGGATCCGTCATGGCGATGCACCTGTCGCGTCTTTCCGAGGAGATCGTACTGTGGTCGAGCTCCGAATTTGGCTTTATCACGCTTTCCGACTCGTACTCCACTGGCTCGTCCATCATGCCGCAGAAGAAGAACCCCGACTTTGCCGAGCTTATCCGCGGCAAGAGCGGTCGCGTGTACGGCAACCTGGTGCAGCTGCTGGTAACCATGAAGGGCCTGCCGCTTGCTTATAACAAGGACTTGCAGGAGGACAAGGAGGGCGCGCTCGATACCGCCCATACGCTCATGCAGTGCCTGTCCGTTATGGCCGGAATGATTTCGACTTGGACCGTCAACGAGGATGCCATGGCGCGCGAGTGCGGCGTGGGGCACCTTGCCGCCACCGATGTTGCCGATTACCTGGCCAAGCGTGGCCTGCCGTTCCGCGAGGCACATGCCGTGGTGGGCCATCTGGTCCTGATGTGCGAGAAGCGCGGCTGCAATCTTGAGGACCTGCCGTTTGAGGTGTTCCAGGAGGCAAGCCCGCTCTTTGAGCGCGACATTACCGAGGCGCTCGATATCCCGTCGATTGTCGCCGCGCGCACGACCGAGGGCGGCACCGCTCCTGCCGCCGTTGCCGTGCAGTTGCAGCGTGCCGAGGCACAGCTCGTGGCTGACGAGGGCGTGTTTGGATCGCTGACCAAGGTCGTCGAGATGGGTCACGGGGCAAAGTAGAGGTTTGGCTGAAGCCGTTTTGGCCATGTATTGATAAATCGTTTTCGCTTTACGGGCGCCTGCTGATGTGGGAGCCCGTATTTTGTTGCTATGGGGGAGGGGCTTGTCGAGAACTTCTGTCGGACCTTTGGGCAGGTTGTGAAGGGGATACGTTCGCGGGCGGCAACCGACCGCCTGCTCTGTTCGGCGCGGTTGATGGGCGGTCGGATGGTACTCTAATCGGGCTTCGAAACAGAAGTGACACATATGGAGCGCTTTAATAAATTGCAACGTTTCAATAAACAGCTTTTTGTTTAACTGCAGCTAAAACTCTGTTACGATGCAGTCCAGGCGGGTGCCGGAATGGGACTTGGGCACGCGCGAACCTACTTGAAAGGCTACTTTTATGGCTATCGAGAAGACCTTCATCATGATTAAGCCCGACGCCGTGCGCGACCGCAAGATCGGCGAGATCGTTGCTCGCATTGAGCGCAGCGGCCTTGTCATCGAGCGCATGGAGATGACCACGCTCGAGCGCGCTACCGTCGAGGAGCACTACGCCCATCTGGCCGACAAGCCCTTCTTTGGCGGTCTCTGCGACTTTATGACGAGCGGTCCGGTCGTCAAGATGGTCGTTTCCGGTCTCTCCGCTGTTGCTAAGATGCGCACCCTCATGGGCGCTACCAACCCGCTTGAGGCTGCTCCTGGTACCATCCGCGGCGACTTTGCCGTCGATGTCAACGCCAACGTGATCCACGGCTCCGACTGCCTGGAGAACGCCGAGATTGAGATCAAGCGCTTCTTTGGCTAAACCAGCTTTGACTCCTTAAAGCTGTTAGCGTGTGGCTTGGGCGCCGCGGAACTCCATCCGCGGCGCCCTTTTATTCCAAAATCTATGCAGGGGCCCGCTCGGACATGTGTTCCGAGCGGGCCCCTGCTGTTAGCTTGTGGCACTGAATAGTTTAGGCTTCGTCGACGATCTTAAGGGCGCGCGTGTGATCGATCTCGTTGAGGAGGTTAACGCGACGCTCGTGACGACCGCCCTCAAACTCGGCGTCGAGCCACTCGTCGACGATCATCTTGGCGAGCTCGGAGCCCACGACGCGGGCGCCAAAAGCGAGCACGTTGGTATTGTTGTGCATGCGGGAGAGCTTGGCGCTGAAGGGCTCGGAGCACACGACGGCGCGTACGCCCTCGACCTTGTTGGCAGCCAGGCTGATACCGACGCCGGTGCCACAGATCAGGATGCCTAGATCGACGTCGCCGTTGGCAACGGCCTTACCCACCTTGTAGCCGGCGATGGGGTAGTCAAAGCTCTCGGAGGTGTCGGTGCCAAAGTTCACGACCTCGCAGCCGCGCTCCTTCAGGTGCTCGGAGATGATGTTCTTGAGCTCGACGGCGGCGTGGTCGTTACCGATACCGATCTTCATGGATAGTTCCTCTCTGGTCTGTGCGGCGAGATTGCTAGAGGTTTTACCGCGTTCGACTGCATGATAGCGCGACTTTTGTGTAAACGCTTGGGCGTTTTTTGGTCAAACGCTTTAGCATGCAACAAGACCGGTTTCTCATGAATGAATGCCGTCAGTTTGCGCCTGAATGCCGTCTACCGGAACCTGGGTTGCGGTTTTTGATGCATTGTTATCAAATAAAAGAGCTAATTATTATTGAGAGCCCAGCCCGTTATACAAGTAGGAGATACCTATGCCTGCCGATTCCCTTCGTGATGCCGCGTTTTGCGATGTTTTGAACCGCGAACTTGTTTGTGCACTCGGCTGCACCGAGCCCATTGCCGTTGCTTATGCAGCGGCGCTGGCGAGCCAGACGCTCGGTTGCGAACCCGATCATATGGATGTTGCCTGCTCGGGCAACATCATCAAGAACGTCAAGAGCGTGACCGTGCCCAACTCGGGCGGTATGCACGGTATTGAGGCCGCGGCCGTGCTGGGTGCCGTGGGCGGCGACGCCAAGAGCGCGCTCGAGGTGCTCGAGAGCGTCGATGACGCGGACCGCGCCCGCGTGGCCGAGCTGCTTGCCGATGCGGACTACTGCGATGTGTCGCTTGTCGAGGGTGTGCCCAACCTCTACATCAAGGTGACTGCGACGGCCGGGGGCCATACCGCGGTCGTCGAGATTACCGATCACCACACTAATGTCACGTGCCATACGCTCGACGGTATTCCGGTATGCGGTAAGTCGGCGGGGGAGTGCGCCGCCTGCGCCGAGCGCGTGGTGGCCGAGCGTGCGGCAGATAACGCCGACACGCCCATGTCGATCGAGACCATCATCGACTTTATCGAGGACGGTGACATTGAGGACGCCCGCGCTGCCGTTGAGCGTCAGATTGAGCTGAATGGCGCGATCAGTGCCGAGGGTCTCGCGCACGCTTGGGGCGCCGAGGTGGGCCGTACGCTGCTGGGTGCTCGTGCCGATGACGTCGCCTGCCGCGCCCGTGCCCGTGCGGCCGCCGGGTCCGACGCCCGCATGAACGGTTGCGCGCTGCCGGTCGCCATTGTGTGCGGCTCGGGCAATCAGGGCATTACCTGCGCATTGCCCGTCATGGAGTATGCCGAGTACCTGCGTTGCGACCACGAGCGCCTGGTGCGCGCCGTGATGCTGTCCGATCTTATCGCCGTGCATATCAAGAGCTATATTGGTGCGCTTTCGGCGTTTTGCGGTGCTATTTGCGCTGCGTGCGGCGCCGGCGCTGCGATTACCTGGCTGTGCGGTGGCACGCGCGAACAGATTGGCGCGACCGTCTCGAACACGCTCGGTAACGTGGGCGGCATCGTGTGCGACGGCGCCAAGGCGAGCTGTGCCGCCAAGATCTCGGCTGCCGTCGATGCGGCGATTCTGGGCCATGATATGGCCATGCAGGGTCGCGGCTTCCGCGCCGGCGAGGGCCTGATCCAAGATACCGTTGAGCAAACAATCGCCAGTATGGGCTACGTAGGCCGCGTGGGCATGAAGGACACCGACATCGAGATCCTCAACATCATGATCGGCAAGACCATCGTCGACTGCTAGGGGCTCTGGGGCACTGCATCTTGTTGTTGAAACTATCGCGCTTGTGGCTGTAAAGCACCTGTCTGCATTGCGGACAGCGAGGATCTCGCGGTAGGTCACCAGGTCGTTCTCGCGCTTGATGCGCTCGAGGACGGTTGCGACAACAAGCGCCGCTATCGCCGGCAGGAACGCCGCAGCCGCGGCGACGCCGGCGCCCCAGGTGCCCTCCATCCAGTTAAACGCCGGCGACAGTATCAGTGCGAACGCCACCGCCAGCCGCAGCATCCGCGTTCCCATGCGCTTGCGATCTCTTTCGACTGCCTCTTCCATAACGGTTACGTCTCCCTTCACGAGCGTGTCTATGGAGGTGTCGAATAGGATGCTCAGCATGAGCAGGCTCTGGACGTCCGGATACGTCTTGTCCCGCTCCCAGTTGCTGATCGTCTGACGCGACACGTAGAGTTTCTCGGCGAGCTGTTCTTGGGAGAGCCCCATCGCCTCGCGCCTCGTCTTTACTCACCGGCACGTCGAGCGTCTCACCGAGGGCGACGAGTATCTCCGCGTCGGGCACCGAGAGCCTGCGTTCCCATTTGGAAACCGTCTGCCTCACCACGTTCAGCTTGAGCGCGAGCTCCTCCTGCGATAGCCCTTTCGATTTCCTGAGGGCCTGGATGTTCTCGTTCAGCATGGCGGATCCTTTCTCTCGCCCGGTTCCTACGTTACCGCAATGCTGCCCGCAGATGGCCCGTTGCCGCAAGCAACGGGTCGTAACATCGGCGGGGACCGTTTGAGTTCACAGGTGATGCAAGCTCCTAATAATTTGACGTCCATTCAATCTACCTGCGGTTTGCAACCATAGGGTGCCTGCAGGTTGCGTAAAATGAAGCCTCAAGTTGGTGGTTTCCGCCATGTGGCTACCGTAGTGTGTAAGTCGCCGGCAGGAAAGCACCGAACGCTGGGATGTCGCGCCCGCGCCGTCGCCGTGAGCCAAGATCACGACGCCCGCGTGCCCGCTTCCAGCCAACGAGAGGACCTACTATGAGCTTCCGTACCAACCTTCAGTATCTGCGCGCCGAGCGCCATATGACCCAGGAGCAGCTCGCCATGCTGCTTGGGGTATCCCGCCAGTCCGTCACCAAGTGGGAGGCCGAGAAGTCCTACCCGGAGATGGATAAGCTCATCAAAATGTGCCAGATTTTCGAGTGCTCGCTCGATGACCTGGTGCAGGGGGACGTGTCGCGCCGCGCGGCCGTGAGCCAGAGCGCCGCGGATGGCGTGCAAAACGATGGGAACGCCGTCGTCCGCGTCGAGGCTCCGCACGGGCGGAACTCGTTGTCCGACATCGGATCCGCCTTTGTGCCCGCGATCCCCGTCGGTCCCAACACGGATGTATGCGGCTATGACGAGCACATGGTCGCATTTGCCCGCAAGGTCGCACTCGGTGTGGCGCTCATCATCCTGGGGGTCGCCGCCGCGGTCTTCACCGATGAGGTCCTGCACTCAGACGGAATCGTCCTCATGGCGTTGTTCGCGCTCGTTGCCGCTGGCTTGGGATTCCTTATTCCATCCGGCATGGAGCACGCGGCTTTTGTGGAAGCCCATCCGTATGTTGCGGACTTTTACACCGCAGAGCAAAAGGCGGCAGAGCGTCGTCGTGCTTCGATCGCGATCGTTTCGGGTATCGCGATCATCCTTCTTGGCATCGCCGTATCGGCGCTGTTTGAGGTGGAGGCGAACGTCCAGGTATATGGCGACACGTTGATGATGGTCCTGGTCGCCGTCGGTGTTGGGGTGATTGTCCACTGGGGCATGCTGTGGGGCCGCATGGATGTCGCGGAGTACAACAAGGAGTGGCTCGAGACGGTCGAATTGAGTGCGGAGGAGCTGTCGCAGCTGGATCCCCAGAGCCGCGAGGCGTATCTGCGCGCGTGCAATCCCAAGTATCGCCGTACAGCGGCGCGCAAGAAGAGGGCTTGCGTCGTGATCATGCTCGCCTCCACCATCATCGCGCTCATCTGGCTGTTCGTCGGTGCTGCCATGGATGCGTCCGAGGGGATCGGCGGCCTGTTCTGGCTCCCGTGGGTCGTCGGTAGCTTGGGCTCCGCTATCGCCCTTATCGTTATCGACGATGACGATGAGAATGATGCGGCTGCATGCGGCGATAGGGAGTAGAGGCGTTCGAAGACATCCGTCTGAATGAAGCGGGCGGCCTCGGGTGTGCCGGGGCCGCCCGCATTTTGCTGGGTGGTGCTGTATTGCCGGCGTGGAGCGGGCCTCAAGCTAGTTCTTGCCGTCAATTTGAAGTCTTCGGCTGCGGGCACCTTCGAGTCCGCATCACGAGCGCAACGCTGGCGCCCAAAAACGCTGATTCTTGACGCGCGTGATGCGGACTTCGGCAGATGCTGCCTCTAGTTCAGCAGCCCCCACACGGCAAAGCCGAGTGCTCCGCCGATGGCGGCTGCGGCGAAGAAGGTCAGTAAGTCGTACGCCAGTCGGTGCTTCGTCGGCCACGCGCGGCGGGGGAGTGCCCGCGGATCGCGCTCGATGTTCGCCTCGCCGTTCATGAAGGCGAGGATCTCGCGGTATGTCACCAGGTCGTTCTCGCGCTTGATGCGCTCGAGGACGGTCGCGACAACAAGCGCCGCTATCGCCGGCAGGAACGCCGCAGCCGCGGCGACGCCGGCGCCCCAGGTGCCCTCCATCCAGTTAAACGCCGGCGACAGTATCAGTGCGAACGCCACCGCCAGCCGCAGCATCCGCGTTCCCATGCGCTTGCGATCTCTTTCGACTGCCTCTTCCATAACGGTTACGTCTCCCTTCACGAGCGTGTCTATGGAGGTGTCGAATAGGATGCTCAGCATGAGCAGGCTCTGGACGTCCGGATACGTCTTGTCCCGCTCCCAGTTGTTGATCGTCTGACGCGATACATAGAGCTTCTCGGCAAGTTGCTCTTGGGAGAGCCCCATCGCCTCGCGCCTCGTCTTGATCTGGTTGCTGATGTCCATCGTCACCTCCCGGTCGTGAAGGAGCGTCCCGCGAACACATCGGGTGCGCTATCGAATCTGTTGTACATCATATGCGGCAAGGCCCGCCGACCGCTGCAAAAACTGTTTTGAACGGGGTTTACCTGCATGATTGTTGCTGCGATGGCTTAGCGATGTTGTCGAGCAGTCGTCCAAGTGCGCAGGCCCATGGCGGCGTAGCCGATTGCGGTATAGGCAACCCCATGGAACGCAAGGTCCTGGCTGCCCTCGACCGCGAGGGGAAACAGGAGCGCGGATCCGATTCCGAGCGCCGCGGGTATCCAGAAGAGCGTCCTCGCGGAGTTCGCGGCGAGCAGGCCGAGGGTGATTGCAGTTACGGGGAGCACGAGGTAGATCAGCGTCATCATGGCGATCATGCCGGCATCGGATGGGACGATGCTCACCAGGAGGACGGGGATTGCCCAGCAGGCGCCAACGATTGCGATCAATGCGATGAGGGACGCGCGTACGGTGACGTTCATGGGGCACCTCCTAACGGGAATCGCCCCCATTCTGGCATACATCTTCAGAATGGGGGCTAAGGGGGATACCATTTCGGGGAACGGGTGCGTGCCCGCGCTTTTAACTCAGCATTTTGGCGAGCATGCCGATGCCGACGCCCACCAGTCCGCCGGCGATGGCGCCGATGATGATCTGCACCGCGTTGCGCGTGCCCTTGACCCAAGGGTTCATCTCGCGCTCACGGCGCCCCTCGAGCGTGTCGCGATCGACCTGCTCGCCGCGGCTAAACGCCAACACCTCGCGGTACGTGACGAGGTCGTGCTGCTTCTTCATGCGTTCCATATACACGAACGCCACGAGCATCACGACGAGCGCCACGGCGGCAAACGCCGCGGTGGGCGCGATGTGCATGCCCCAGCCCCATTCGAACTGGAACGCCGCCCACGCGCTCAGCACCAAAAACACGACCGCGCTCACGACCGTGATTGTGGAGAGGGCGTTGTACTTCTTGACCGCTTCGTTCATTACCTGTGCCATGGTTTCCACATCTCCTTTGATGAGGGAGTCCACGGTCACCCCGAACACGTTGGAAAGCAGCAGCAGGCTCTGGACATCCGGATACGTACGGCCGCACTCCCAGTTGCTGATGGTCTGGCGCGACACGTAGATGCGCTCCGCCAGATCGTCTTGGGACAGTCCGAGCTCCGTGCGATGCTCCTTGATGTGCGAGCCCAGCTCCATGCGTTTGCTCCCTAGAGGGTCGGGGTGACCCCTGTCGAGAGCCACCATGTCATTGACGCGAGCATCGTACCATCAAAGGTCTTTATATTTGACCCCCACGGGGCATAATCGAGCTGTCAAAAGGCTTTATATACGACATCTAGCTGGGAAAAGAACGGTCCCCAAAGGCGGATGCCTCCGGGGACCGGTTGGTGCGTATAGAGGGGGCGAGCTTGCTTTGGGTTGGTGTTGGCCCCGCCGCTCGGCTCGACCTTGGAGCGGCGGGGCTCAGCTCTGCCTCGGCGCTGGCGGGGGCAGAGCGCGGCTTTGCCCCGACGTCGGCCGCGCCCGAGCCCTGTCTTCCCGGCTTAGCCCTCCTCGCCTTTGGGCGCGTCCTTGGACGAGGGCTCTTTCTTCGGCAGCCTTCCCGCGCGTTTGAGGGCGTCTCGCAAGATCCATTCCACCTGACCGTTGGCGCTGCGCATCTCATCGTCCGCCCAGCGTTGGACGGCCTCCCAGATAGCGGGGTCTATACGGAGTGGATACTGCTTGCGTGCCATGACGTGCCTTCTTGTCGAATGTGCAATTCTGCACCCGTCCCCAAATTACTCATTGGTGTTGGGGTTAGTACAGCGAGCCTGCGTTGAGCACCGGGTGCGCCTCGGATTCGCCGCAGAGCACCACCATGAGGTTGCTGGCCATCTGCGCCTTGCGCTCGTCGTCCAGCTCGATGGTGCCGCCGGCGGCCATCTCCTTCACGGCCATGTCGACCATGGAGACCGCGCCCTCGACGATCTTCTTGCGCGCGGCGATGACGGCCTCGGCCTGCTGGCGGCGCAGCATCGCCTGGGCGATCTCGGGGGAGTAGGCAAGATGGGTGAGGCGGGCGTCGTCGACCTCCACGCCGGCGGGTGCCAGGCGCATCGCGAGCTCGCGGCGCAGGGCTTCGGAGACCTCTTCCACATTGGCGCGCAGCGTGATGGCGCCGGCAGCATCGGACTCGTCCTCCAGGTGGTCGTAGGCGTACACGCTCGCCACGTGGCGCAGCGCCGTCTCGGCCTGCATGGCGACATAGCTCTGGTAGTCGTCGACGTCGAAGAGCGCCTTGGCGGTATCGGCGACGTGCCACACCACGACGGTTGCGATCTCGATGGGGTTGCCCATCTTGTCGTTGACCTTCAGGCGCTCGCCATTCAGGGTGCGCACGCGGGTGGAGATGGTGGTGGGGTTGCCCTTGGCGGCCTTCTGCGCCGCGGCTTTGGCGACCTTGGAATCGCTCATCTCGAGCTCGATCATCTCGCCGATCCCGGCCGATCCGCCCATGCTCTTGCTAAAGAACGGGTTGGCCCAGAAGAAGCCCTCGTCGCGGACGGTGCCCACGTACTTGCCGAACAGGATGCACACGCGCGCCTGGCCGGGCTGCAGCGAGAAGAATCCGTTGAGTGGGATGAACCACAGGCAAAACGCGAGGATGCTGAGGCCGAGCCCCCATCCGTAGACTGCGGGCGCGTCGACGCCGTCGGGCGTGCTCGCGAGCCCGATGGTGCTCCAGATAAAGAGGCCGATGATGACGATGAGCGCCACCGCCACGGCGACGAGCATGCCGTAGCCCGACTTGGCCTTGAGTTGCTTTTCCACGCTCATTGTGAGTTCCTTTCACGACCGCGCCGGCGTTTGAGTGACGTCCCCGGCGCCGCGCTCCAGATTGCGATGGGGAGGAGGCGAGTCCCCGAGCAGTCCGTGCGGCTGCTGATTGCATTGTGATATCACATTGAGACCAAGTCAAGGAGAATCGGATGCCGTCTCTCATGGCATAAGTGGTTCGGGGCGCCCGGCATCTACGCTCCGTAGAGGTCTTCCTGTTGCATCTTGGCTCGCAAGTCCCTATAATAGCCCCACTCACGGCTGAAGGTTTACCTCGAGATTTGGAAAGGGGAGCTGCACCATGCTTGCTTCCATGAGGATTTGGCTCTAGCCACGGTCGCGTGAGCGACCGGTACTTCGCTGCATACCACCGATCGCATCAAAGGATTATTCCATGACACAACCGAATCCCTGCGCTTCTTGGAAGCGCTCGCTCGCCATCGTCTGGATCGGCGAGTTCTTCTCCGTGCTCACGAGCTCCATTCTGCAGATGGGTCTCATCTGGCACGTCACCCTCACCACCGGCTCCGCGAGCGCCCTGTCGTTCGTGAGCCTGGCGGCCTTCTTGCCCATGGCGCTCCTCGGCGCCTTCGCGGGCACCATCGTGGACCGCACGTCCATCAAGCGTCTCATGATCGGCGCCGATCTCTTCATCGCGGCCGTGAGCCTCACGCTTGTCTTCGGCTCGCTTCGGGGCGACCTCTCTGTCGCCGTTGTGGCGGCGGTGCTGTTCGTCCGTGCGCTGGGCAGCACGCTCCATACGCCCGCCTTCAACGCGCTCACACCGCTCATCGCCCCGCCCGAGGTGCTCGGCAAGCTGGCGGGCATGCTGCAGTTCATGCAGTCGGGTAGCTATATCATCGGCAACGCCATCGCCGCGGTGGTCTACCCGGCGTTTGGTCTGACCTTCATGATCGCGCTCGATGTCGCCGGCGCGGTGCTCGCGAGCATCGCGGTGGCGACCTCCGGCATCAAGACGCCGGCGCCCGAGCGCCATACGCCCGAGGAGAACGCCGAGGCGTCGCACCACGCGGTGCGGGCCTTCCTATTGGAGACGGCCAACGGGTACCGCGAGCTCAAACGCCATCACGGTCTGTTCGCCATGCTCTGGATCGGCTTCGCCTTCTCGGTCCTGTTCTCGCCCATATCCGCGCTGTTCCCGCTCATGGTGTTCGACCATTTTGGGGGTACCACTACGCAGTCGGCTATCGCGGAGATCGCGTTCTCGGTCGGCATGATCGCGGCGAGCGGCTGGATCGGGGCGACGGGTGGCCTTAAGAACCGCGCGCTTTCGTGCACGCTGGCCATCGGCCTCTTCGGAGCGGGCACGCTCGCGGGCGGCCTCGTGCCCCCTTCCGCGCTCGTTGTGTTTCTGGGGCTTACGTTCGCGATGGGGGTCTCGAGTCCGCTGTACAGCGCGCCGCAGATGGCGCTCATGCAGGAGCGCGTCGATCCCGAGTGCATGGGCCGCGTCTTCGGCCTGTACGGAGCGGTCTGCAGCTGGGCCATGCCCGTGGGGCTCGTCGCATCGACCTTGTTCGCGGACGCCATCGGCGTAAGCGCGTGTTTCGTGCTCATCGGTGCTGCAATGGTGATCCTAGCAGGCATCACCTGGGCGATCCCGAGCATCCGCAAGATTGGGTAGCGCTCTGGCGGAGTGCGTTTCGTTTCGGACGGCTCGTAGGGTCGCTGCGACGTGAAGGGTGGTCGACGGTGCGCCTGCGAGGGCGCCGTCGACCACCCTTTTGTTTAATTCGTCTGGCCCGGCGCCGATCATCATCTGTTCGCCGGGCGATTGCGATGCCGCCGCTTGCCGATACGCGGCTCCTTACGTTGTGCGCATCCCATCGTTCTGGCAGCGTTTCCTGCAGTTAATCTCCAGAGCCCGAGGCGGTGGCCCCTATGAGTAATCTGCTCGAATCCATTCTGCGCGTCGGTATGACCGTGTTCATCGTCGGCCCGCTCACTGCATGGGTCGCCCGCCGCGGCGCGCGCGAGCGCAGCGAGGCAACGGACAGCCTCGATTGCTTCACGGTGCGCATGCCCGCAGCCATCCGCACGATCATCTCCTGCTGCGCCGTCGCGTTCGAACTGCTCATGCTGGGTGTCTACGTCTGGCAGGGCGTCTCGCTGGGCGAGTGGGACCACGAACTTGTGTGGTTCGGTCATGCCATGGCGCTCGCGGGTATGGCTATCTGGGCCTTGCTGAGCATCCCGCGTATCGACGTGGACGGTGGGCGCATTCTCTCGCGTAACGCCTTCGGCATCCGCAAGGAGACGACGTTTGGCAACATCACCCGTGCAACGCTTCACGCGCAGATGATGGGGATCGACCTGTTCGAGGGCGACCGGAAGTTCTGCTCGATAAGCCTCGAGGGGGTGTGCTCGCTCAACCTCCTCGCCCGTCTGGAGGAAGAGGGCATCGAAGTCTCGGACGCCGTCGACGGTCCCATGACCAAGGCGGGCCTGTGTTGGTCTGCCATCAAGCCGTTGACGATTGTTTTCAACGGCATGGCCCTCGTCTTCTCGCTCGTCCTCGCCTTCATGGCGGTCTTCACCGACGAGGGTGCGCGCCTGCTCGTGCTCATCCCGTTCCTGTTCCTGTTCATAGGGGGGTTCCTGCCCCTGCTCATGCTCGGCATGCCGGCCCGCGGCATCCTCGAGATCGGCAGGCAGGAGCGCGCGCTCGGTTTCTCCTTCTCCGAGGAGATGGCAAGCCGAGGTGCCACGGGTACTTCGCTTGTCGATGACGATTGGTTCATCGAGATCAGCAACGCCCGCGTCGTGGCGTTTCGCCGCGATTACCTCAAGAAGATCACGGCGCACGAGAACAGCGAGAGCGGCGACCGCTGCACGGTGACCACGAGGGGTGGTCGCAAAATCAAGGTGTATGCAAGCGGGCAGCACGCTCGAGGACCTGCGCACGTGGTTCAAACAGGGTGCCAAGGTCAGAAGCACACTCGACCGCGCGGGGGACGCACTCGAGGCGACCGTTTGATTGGGTTGCCTGCCAAGGATCCAAAACGGGAAGGGGCGCTGTCGGCGCCCCTTGTCATACCAGGCCCGCTGGCCAGCGAGAGGCCTGCAGGTCGACATGTCCGTTGGCGAGGAAGGCAACGCCTTCGTCCTCGAGCAGTGTGCGCTGCGCCTCGGGCCCACCGAAGGCGAACCCCTCCGCGAGGCGTCCGTCGGCGAATACGATGCGATGACAGGGGATGGTGCCGGGTTCCGGATTGACGTGCAGGGCGTATCCCACGTATCGGGCTCGACGGGGCTCACCAACGAGCTTGGCGATCTGACCATATGTGGCAACCATGCCGCAGGGCACCTGGCGTACCATGTCGTATACGCGGTTGAAGAATCCGTCGGTGTCCCGGTCTGCCATGCCGCCCTCACTTTCAATCGATATCGCCATTGTAGTCAAGAAAGGCGCCCCACATGCGCGGGGCGCCATTCCAAAGAGGTGTTGCGCGAGGGGAGGGAAGGCGCAACGTTCGTGTCGAAGGTCTTTAATTCGCCTGTGCCTTCATTAAGTTAACTATAGCTAATTCTCTGAGACCCAAGTCGTAGACCGTCGAGCACACAGCCTCTCCATAAGTTAATCAAGGGTTACAAATAGAAAGACACAGTGACATGTGGTCGTTGGGGTTCAAGGAATCGCTCGATGAGTTCGGAGAACGCACCCTCAGTCCCAGCCGTTTCAAGGACGACATCGCAATACGGCCGCACGTCGTCGGTGACATTCGCCACGCCGACGCCCAGTCCCGCCGCCTTGATCATGGAGAGGTCGTTTGCGGAATCACCAACGGCGATGACCTCGGACATCGGAATTCCCAGCATATCGGCAAGGCGCGTGAGCCCCGTCCCTTTGTCAACGCCTGCGGGCATGAGTTCGAGGTAGCGCTTGGAGGAGAAGGTGATGTCAACGCCGAGTCGCTCGGCCATCGGCGCGAGCTTGCGGCCCAATTCCTGCAGCTCATCGAAGTCCCAGTCGACGTACAGGATCTTCACGATGCCACGGCCTTCAAGGAATGAGAGGTCGGGATGGTCAGATCCGCGAAAATGAGTGACCCCGGTGATCGATTCCAGATAGTCGCGCTCCCGTGTGGGTGCGTCATTCACGAACACGTGGCCGTCGGCGACGTTGACGTGCATGCAGAGTCCGAGTTCGAGCCCCTTTGCATAGATCGCGTTCGCGCATTCGTTGGAAAGGCCGCAGGTGGTGAGCGGGGTGGGGTCTCCCACGCGGTTGATGAAGCCGCCGTTATAGGAGAGCACATAGCCGTCTTCGATCAGCTCGCGGGCCTCCCCCGAGAAGTTGTCCATGATAGAGGAATACCATCGCCCGCTCGAAGGGACGAACAGCACACCGAGCTCCCTCATGCGTTTGAGTGCTCGGAGATTGGACGCCGGGATGGCGTGGTCGGCATCGAGAAACGTCTCATCCATATCGCTGGCAACAAGTCGGTACATGCAATCCCCCATACAACGTAAAAAACGAGGCGGGCTTATTATCGCCCACCTCGTAAGACCTTGGCTATGTCGAAGGCGTGGACACGTGAAGATGGCCCATTCGCGTGTCGCGGCGCGTTTCCGCGAGCCGGATGGCTTAGTACACCATGCCCATGGCCTCGCGCACCTCGGCGAGCGTGGCCTCGGCGACCTCGTTAGCGCGGCGGTTGCCCTCGCGTAGGACGTCCTTGACGTAGTCCATATCCTGCACGAGCTCCTCGCGGCGCGCGCGGATGGGGGCGAAGTGCTCGTTCACGCTCTCGGTGACGTACTTCTTGAGCGCGCCTGCGCCGCCCATGCCGATCTCCTCGGCGATCTCGACCTCGGAGCGGCCGGTGCAGATGGCGGCGGTGGAGAGCAGGCCGGACACACCGGGACGGGCTTCGGGGTCGAACGTGATCATGCGCTCGCCGTCGGTCTGGCTCTTCTTGATGCGCTTGGCCGTCTCCTCGGCGGTCATGGAGATGTTGATGGCGTTGCCGTAGCTCTTGCTCATCTTTCGACCGTCCAAGCCGGGCAGCAGCGGCGTGTCGGACAGCAGCGCGTCGACCTCGGGGAACACCTTGCCGTAGCGGTTGTTGAACTTGCGTGCGATGGTGCGGGTGAGCTCGATGTGCGGCAGCTGGCCGCGCCCGACCGGCACCACGTTGCCCTTGCAGAACAAGATGTCGCACGCCTGGTGCACGGGGTAGGTGAGCAAAAGGCCGGTGAGCTCATGGTCGCTGGCCTCCATCTCGGCCTTGACGGTGGGGTTGCGCTGCAGCAGGGCCTCGGAGACGAGCGACAAGAACGGCAGCATGAGCTGGTTTGCCGCGGGCACGGCGGAGTGCGTGTAGATCATGGTCTTGTCGGGGTCGATGCCGCAGGCAAGGTAGTCCATGACCATGTTGTACACGTTGTCCTGGATGTGCTCGGTGGTGTCGCGGTCGGTGATGACCTGGTAGTCGGCGATGAGCACGTTGGTCTTGGCGCCCATGTTCTGCAGCTCAACACGGCCCTTGAGGGTACCGAAGTAGTGGCCCAGGTGCAGACGGCCGGTGGGGCGGTCGCCGGTGAGCATGGTGAACTTCTCGGGGTGCTGCGGCAGGTCGGCGCGGATCTGGTTGCTGCGCTCGAGGCTGACCTCATAGCTGAGCTCGTTGGGCATGCTGTCTCCTTTTGGGTTGAGTGCCTGGCCGGCATTGTCGGTCTTGGTTGAAGATGAAGCTACCAGAGAAACGGCGTCTCTTGCCGGAATCAACGATGGTTTTCGCCGTGTCGTCCCGCAGGGCCGTTTCCCTTCTTGGGAAGGAGCCCCTCGATATGCTCGAGCCGCTCCTCATGGGCCACGTGCGCCGCGCGCTCCTCGGCGGCGAAAGCGGGGTCTTCGGGCGTGACGGTCTCATCTCGCTGTCGACTCCGGTACCACCGCGACGGCGCTCCTGAGCCTGCTCGTCGACAAGCCGGTGACTATCTACACCACCAACGGCTATGCATGTCGGTTTACGGGCGAGCTTGCTGCTAAGGTGGTGGTAATTGGCGGCGACTTCAACCCCGTTACCTGCTCGCTCACCGGTCCTATGGTTGAGAGCGCGCTGCGCGAGCTGTACTTTGACCGGGCGTTTATAGGTGTCAACGCGGTGGACGAGGACCGCGGCATCATGACGCCAGGTTATCCCGAGGCTATCAAAAAACGTATCGTGATGCAGAATTCCCAGGCGAGTTACGTACTCGCCGATAGCTCCAAGTTCCACGTGTTTTCAAATGTAAAGGTGTGCGACCTGGAGGGCTTTACTGTTATTTCCGACAGGCGCGACTCCAAAATCGGCGAACGCGTCAAAATGATCACGGCCTAGGACACTGGGGCATCGCATCTTGCCCTCAAGCCGTTGCCCACGTAACGAAGCGTGGGGCAAACGTGCGCCCCATTCCTGATTTGGGGACTAGCTTAGTTCGTCGGCTATTTGGTGCTCGTAGAAGGCTTCTACTACGGCGTTAAAGTCGCGGGCGAAGTCTTCCATGGTTCCACGCCAGGTGGCTCGGCCGGGCTTTCCTTGGCCCACATAGGCGGTTTGAATGCCGCAGGCGGGGCTGGGGAAATCGCGCTTGGGATCGTTGCCCACCATAAGGACCTCGTGCGGCTCGAGCCCCATGACCTGCAGCTGCTCTAGATAATATGTGGCATCGGGCTTGCAGCGCGTGGCGTTGCCCATGTGCGTTACGAGCTCGAAGGGCGCGTCTGTCAGCTCGCCCCAGCCCATGCGGCACTCGATGGCCCCTTGGGGAAAGCTGGGGTTGGTGAAGAGCGCGCAGCGCAGCCCCGCGTCCTGTACGGCCTGGAGTGCGTCGTGTGCGCCCGGCATGGCTTTTGCGTTGATCATGTCATCGTTCTTGTACGGCAGAACTTCGTGATCGTAGTAGGTAAACGCCTCGTAGATAAGTGGGTCCGAGAGGCAAATGCCGCACCGGCGCTCGACCTCGGTCTGGTAAAACTCAAGATTGGTGCGATTGTCCGTGCTGCTGCGGCGATTGGCGTTGAGGTCGACCAGGATGGTGCCGAGGCGCGCCATCGTGCCCCCGCGGCTGCGACGTCCGATATCCGCGAGCATCGACGAGACATCCTTAAAATAGCGAAGGATGAACGCGTTGAGGTTGATGCTAAGAAGCGTCTCGTCCATATCGAAAACGACTGCTTTGAGCACGCAGGCACCTTTCTCGAAAAATCGTTCCAGAATCGTATGTCTGGGATACTTTACCCCAAAGCAGTGTGCCTAGCTGCTCATCGTCAACTTGTGGAGACAGTCGTTCACAAGATTGCGAAAAAGTCTCCACACGAGTAAAAAATCGCAGTTCACGCTTGAAATCGAACTCATTTCCCCGTAACCTATACGAACGTGATTGCATAAGCGTCACATTAGTATCTGTCGGCTCCCGAGTGTTCCTAAACGTTGTGTGCTTGTCGCACCCTTCTGTAGGTCCTAGCAATCGGGGCCCCGTAGTTCGAAAGGGGTCCACCTTTGAGTGAGATTCAGAACTCGTCCATTTTCTCTCTTGACGATGTCAACGAGGAGGAGATGAACAACCTCATCGACGGTACGATTACCGACTTTGATGAGGGCGATCTCGTTAACGGCACTGTCGTTAAGATCGAGCATGACGAGGTGCTCGTTGACATCGGATTCAAGTCCGAGGGCGTTATCCCGGTCCGCGAGCTGTCCATCCGCAAGGACGCTAACCCTGCAGACATCGTTGCACTCGGTGATCCCATCGAGGCTCTGGTACTCCAGAAGGAGGACAAGGACGGTCGTCTGGTCCTGTCCAAGAAGCGTGCCGAGTACGAGCGTGCTTGGAACCGCATCGAGGAGAAGTTCAACTCCGGCGAGAACGTCGAGGGCGAGGTTATCGAGGTTGTCAAGGGCGGCCTGATCCTCGACATCGGCCTGCGTGGCTTCCTGCCCGCCTCCCTCGTCGACCTCCGTCGCGTCAAGGACCTCACCTCCTACATGGGCACCCGCATCGAGGCCCGCGTCATCGAGATGGACCGCAACCGCAACAACGTCGTCCTCTCCCGTCGCGTCGTGCTCGAGGAGTCCCGTAAGGCCGAGCGCTCCGAGATCCTGTCCAAGCTCAAGTCTGGCATGCGTCTCCAGGGCACCGTTTCCTCCATCGTCGACTTCGGCGCCTTCGTCGACCTCGGTGGTATCGACGGCCTCATCCACATTTCCGAGCTCTCCTGGAACCACGTCAACCATCCTTCCGAGGTTGTCAAGGTCGGCCAGGAGGTCGAGGTCGAGGTTCTCGACGTCGATCTCAACCGCGAGCGCATCTCCCTGGGTCTCAAGCAGACCACCGAGGATCCGTGGCGCGCACTGGTCAAGAAGTACCCCGTCGGCGCTATCGTCGAGGGCACTGTGACCAAGCTTGTCCCGTTCGGCGCTTTCGTCGATCTGGGCGAGGGCATCGAGGGCCTGGTGCACATCTCCGAGATGGCCAACAAGCACGTCGATCAGCCTTCTCAGGTCACCCACGTGGGCGACAAGGTTCAGGTCAAGGTCATGGAGATCGACCTCGACCGTCGTCGTATCTCCCTGTCCATGAAGTCCGCTGCTGAGACTCTGGGCGTCGAGATCGAGGTTACCCCGCTGCCTTCCGAGAAGAAGGACGAGGAGACCGACGCCGAGTAAATCGGTTTGACGATCACTTGTTTTAAGGGATCCGTCCGCAATGGACGGGTCCCTTTTTTTCATTTGCTGCTGAGGTGCGCGATGCTGCCCGGGCTGTCCACAGGCTATTGGGTTGTCAGTGCATGAAAAATGCCGACATCCCGCCTCGGGGAGGAGGCGGGAACACACCGAGTAGACGGAGGGGTGTGGAGCGCGGTCGCGTCTCGACTGACGACGTTGCCCATCGACAGGACCATTGTAGCGCATGGCGGTTCTTGGTTTATCGTGTCGAGCGTTTGCGTTGTGCCATTGCCTGCGGCAACGGTGTGTTACACTCTTGCACTGCTGAGTGGGCCAGACGGTCGCGCGATGTGCTGCTTGCAGCACGCGTGAGGAAAGTCCGGGCTCCAGAGGGCGGGATGCCGGCTAACGGCCGGGCGGAGTGATCCGACGGAAAGCGCCGCAGAAAAGAAGACTCCCACCTGCGCCGCAAGGCGTAAAGGGAAAAGCTGAAACGGTGGTGTAAGAGACCACCAGCGTCGTGGTAACACGGCGGCTTGGCAAGCCCCATCCGGAGCAAGCGCGAATAGGAACGCTATGGGCCGGCCCGGTCCGCGTTCGGGTAGCGTGCGTGGAACTGCACGGTAACGTGCAGACAAGATAAATGACCGTTCACGACAGAACCCGGCTTATCGGCCCACTCAGCACTTTGTTGACGCTGCGAACCCGTCAGCGCGGCAATCTGCCTTTCAAGCCTTCGGGCATGACCATAAGGTCAATGCCCTTGTCTTTCAAGGCACCTTGCTCGCGCTGACGGGTTCTCGCTGTTGGTGACGGTATCATTGGCGTTTCCGTTCTTGTTGGCGAGGTCAACGGTGCTGTCTTTGCCGTATGATTGAGGCTGTTTGTTGCTGCGCTTTATTTTGTTGAGGGGCTTTGTTGGACAGCTATTTTACTCTGCAATCGAATATTGAGGCTTCGGGCGAGTTTGTGGACCGCAAGAGCCGGTTTATTGCCCAGCTGGTCCATATTGAGTCCGAAGATGAGGCTAATGCCTTTATCGAGATGGTTCGCAAACGTCATTACGACGCTCGACACAATGTTCCCGCGTGGATTTTGGTCGATGGACGCGAGCGCCAGAGCGATGATGGTGAGCCGAGCCGCACGAGTGGTATGCCGACGCTCGAGGTTTTGCGCGGCGCGGAGCTCAAAAATGTTTGCTGCGTAGTGACGCGCTATTTTGGTGGCACGCTGTTGGGGCCTGGTGGCTTGGTACGCGCCTATACCGCGGCGACGCAGGCGGCGGTGGCCGCGGCTCAGGAGGCCGGGCAGATCGTTGAGATGACGAGCGTCGTGCCGGTTGACGTGCATGTGGCCTATCCGCAGTACGAGCAGGTGCTTCGTTTGGCGCAGGATTCGGGTGCCAAGGTTTCGGATACCGATTACGCGGATGCCGTGACGATTCACTTGGTGTTCAAAGCTGGGGAGCAGGAGCCGTTTTGCGCTAAGATGCGCGAGCTTATGGCGGGGCGTGAGGAGATTGAGGTCGGAGCTCCCAAATTTGCTGAGTTCTAACGGCGACGGCCGGCGTGCTTTTGGATGGATCCTAAGCGCGCCGGCCGTCGTTTTACTGTTGCTGTCGATTACTCGGCGAGCTGCTTTAGCACATCACAGGCGATTTCGACGGCATCGTCGATGCAGCCGGGGCAGCTGCGGAGCGGACCCTTATCCGATCCGATGCCCTTGAGCGTGCCGCAGACGGTCGTCGTGTTCTTCTCGCCAAAACGCTTGGCAATCTCGCGCGACAGCTTGTAGGTCTGGCCTTTGGTCTTGGGGTTCTCCATGCCGTCGCTCATTACAAAGCCCATGATGGCAACAGCGCCCGAGATGGCGCCGCAGGTCTCGGTCATGCCACCCATGCCGGCGCCAAAGCCCTCGGTGAGGGTAAAGGCGACCTGGGGGTCGAGCCCGACGGCAGGTGCGAGCGTGCAGGCAACGGCCTGTGCGCAGTTAAAGCCACGGGCGTGGTATTCGGCAGCCTGAGCCTGGCAGGCGGCGGTGTCGAGCTGGGTGGTATCGATCTGCTTCATCGTTGTCTCCTTGGTCACGGTGTACCCGCCTATGGTACCCGTGACGGGGCATGTAATCATCGAGAGCTTCATGTATGCCTCATTTTTATCTATCGAGCAAATGCCCAAGGCTTGAGATAAATACCCCTAATCAATTTGTCCCATAACCTACCTTGGGGATGGGTTGAGAGGGGTGCAGGGTAGCGGTATCGTGAACCGAATAAAACTAAAACCCAGGCAAGGGAGCTAGATATGAGCGAGCAGACTATCGGTACTACATGTGTTCAGGGCGGCTATCACCCGGGAGATGCGGAGCCGCGCCAGGTGCCCATCTACCAGTCCACCACGTGGAAGTACGACACGTCGGAGCACATGGGCAAGCTGTTTGACCTGGAGGAGTCTGGCTACTTCTACAGCCGTCTGCAGAACCCCACGTGCGATTTGGTTGCCGCCAAGATCTGCGAGATGGAGGGCGGCACCGCAGCGATGCTCACGAGTTCGGGCATGGCTGCGAACTTCCTCGCGATCTTTAACGTTGCCGGTGCCGGCGATCACGTGGTCGCAAGCTCTGCCATTTACGGCGGTACGTATAACCTGCTCGCCCACACCATGGGCCGCATGGGCGTGACCTGCACGTTCGTCGCCCCCGACTGCACTGATGAGGAGCTCGAGGCAGCCTTTGAGCCCAATACCAAGCTCGTCTTTGGTGAGACGATCGCCAATCCCGCCCTCGCCGTGCTCGATATTGAGCGCTTTGCCAAGGCCGCGCACGACCACGGCGTGCCGCTGATGGTCGACAACACCTTCCCGACGCCCGTGATGTGCCGTCCCTTTGAGTGGGGCGCCGACATCGTTACGCACTCCACCACCAAGTACATGGATGGACATGCTGCCTACCTGGGCGGCGTGATCGTTGACCACGGCCAGTTTGACTGGATGGCCCATGCGGATAAGTTCCCGGGTCTCACCACGCCCGACGAGAGCTACCACGGCGTGACGTATGCCAAGAAGTTCGGTCGCGAGGGCGCCTTCATTACCAAGGCCACCGCGCAGCTCATGCGCGACCTCGGCCCCATGCAGAACCCGCAGGCGGCCTTCTTCCTGAACAGCTCGCTCGAGAGCCTGCATGTGCGCATGCCGCGTCATTGTGAGAACGGCCTGGCCGTTGCCAAGTTCCTGCAGAGTCATCCCAAGGTACGCTTCGTGAGCTATCCGGGCCTAGAGGGCGATAAGTACTATGACATCGCTCAGAAGTACATGCCCAACGGTACCTGCGGCGTTGTGAGCTTTGGCTTTAACGGTGGTCGCGCGGCGGCTGAGACCTTTATGAAGAGCCTTAAGCTCGCCCAGATCGCCACGCATGTGGCCGACGCCCGCACTTGCTGCCTGCATCCCGCTAATGCCACGCACCGCCAGATGAACGATGAGGAGCTCATCGCCTGTGGCATCTCCGCCGATATGGTACGCCTGTCGTGCGGCCTCGAGGACACGGCCGACTTGATTGCCGACCTTGAGCAGGCACTCGAGCAGTGCTAGGCTAGCGTTCGCATAAGGCGCCGATGCTGGCAGAAAGCTTCGGCGACCTTTCGTTCCGATTCCGTAGGCGGGGCCCCAATCGCGGCTGTTTGCTGGCGATTGGGGCCCCGTTTTTGCCTTGCGCCACTCGAAAGGATGGATATGGAGAAAACCGCAGAGCAGCTGCGCCGCGAGCACATTGCCCTTGAGGGCGACACCCATGGCAAGAACAAATGGGCGATTCTGTTTACCGTGCTCATCATGACGTTTATGTCGTGTCTGGATTCGACCGTCGTGACCGTGGCGTTGCCCGTGATGCAAAAGGAGCTGGGCGTGGGCCTCGACCGCATCCAGCTGGTGAGCTCGGTGTACCTGCTTGCGACATGCGTGGCTATGCTGCCGTTTGGCCGCTTGGGCGACGTGCGCGGCAAGGTGGGCGTATTCCAGCTGGGCGTAATCGTTTTTACGGCCGGCTCGCTGCTTTGCGGCCTTTCGGGTTCGCTCGAGGTTCTTATCCTGGCACGCATTGTTCAGGGCGTCGGTTGCGCGGCGGCCATGGCTAACAACATGGGCATCATCACCGAGTCGTTTCCGGCGCGCGAGCGCGGTCGTGCCATGGGTATTCTCGCGACCTTTGTGGCCCTCGGCATGATGTGTGGCCCCGTGCTCGGCGGCATGCTGGTGGCAAGCTTTCCCTGGGAGAGTATCTTCCTCATCAACCTGCCTATTGGCGTGATCTCGTTTATCGTGGGGCTCTACACACTGCCGCATGTTAGGCCAGAGGTCGGCGAACGCCCCATGCCCCTTGCCGAGGCCGCTCGTCGCTGCTTTGCAAATTCGGCCTTCACCATCAACCTTGCCTGCATGCTCATTGTGTTCGTTGGTATTGGCGCATCCGAGTTTATCCTGCCGTTCTATTTTCAGGACGCCCACGGCTTTGGTTCCGACATTTCCGGATTGCTCTTTTTGGCGCTGCCGATGGTGAATGCCTTTATCGGTCCGCTATCGGGTACGGTTTCGGACCGTGTTGGATGCGAGGGCCCCACGGCGGTCGGCCTGGGCGTGTACGTGTGCGGTCTTTTTGCGGTAAGCACGCTCGACGAGCACTCTTCTATCCCCGTGATCGTGTGCTGCGTCGCGTTTATGTCGTGCGGTACGTCGATTTTCCAGAGCCCCAACAACTCGTTGTATATGGGCTCGGCCCCGCGCGAAGCACTCGGCTTTGCGGGCAGCTTGGGCAGTTTGGCACGCTATGCCGGCATGGCACTCGGCATTACGGTGGCGTCGAATATCCTGTATGGGCAGATGAGCGTGGCGATGGGCGAGGCCGTGACCAGTTTTGTTGCAGGCCGTCCGGATGTATTCCTATTCGGCTTTCGCTCGGTGTTCTACGTGCTTATGGTTGTGGCCGCCGTGGGCTTTGCGCTTGCCATGGTGCGTTTGGTGAAGATGCGCGCCCGCCATTAGCGTGTTGGGAGGCTGCCTGCCACGATTCGCGCCGTCCCAAAAAGACTGGTTTGTGGTGCGATGCGGCTTGTGGGGCGGGCGGGGGTCGGTCCGTGGTAGACTATCGAACAACGTTTATTAATCGCGCGGTATCGTTGCCGCGAGAAGGGGTTGCGCCATGCAGGAGCTTGAGGATCGTATTCGCCATGACGGCATCGTAAAGGCCGGTAACGTCCTTAAGGTCGATGCCTTCCTCAACCACCAATGCGACGTTGAGCTGTTCGACCACATGGGCGCCGAGTGGGCCCGTCTGTTCGAGGGTGTCGAGATCAACAAGATCCTGACGATCGAGGCTTCGGGCATTGGCATGGCTTGCATTGCAGCCCAGCATTTTGGCGGCGTGCCGGTGGTCTTTGCCAAGAAGGCGCAGTCCATCAACCTCGACGGCGAGCAGTATGCCACGACCATCTACTCCTTTACCAAGCAGAAGGAGTACCCGGTCATCGTCGGCAAGCGTTTCCTGTCCGAGGGCGACAAGGTCCTGATCATCGACGACTTTTTGGCCAACGGCTGTGCGCTCGAGGGTCTTATCAAGATCTGCGAGGCTGCAGGTGCCGAGGTATCCGGCATTGGCATTGCGGTGGAGAAGGGCTTCCAGGGCGGTGGCGATAAGCTCCGCGAGCGTGGCTTCCGCGTTGAAAGCCTAGCCCGTATCGCCGATATGGACTGCGATACCGGCGAGATCACCTTCGCCTAAGCGCGCAACACAAGCGATTGGTATGCGATGTGACAAAGGGACTTTCCCTTTGTCACATTTTTTATGAGGGGAGGTGTTGATATGGATGAGAACAAGATGGGATGGCGCGAGTATGCGCGCTATGCCGAGATGTCGGTCGAGGAGTTGGCGCGCGATTGCGAGGTGCAGGTGTTTCGCGCGACAGGTCCGGGTGGGCAGGGCGTGAACACGACGGACTCGGCGGTGCGCATGAAACATATCCCTTCGGGGATTGTCGTGACGGCGCGTGAGAGCCGCAGCCAGTTTCAGAATCGCGCGAGCTGTCTGCGTAAGTTGCGCGCTGAGCTTGAGCGTCGCGGGCGTCCACCGCGCCGACGCGTAAAGACCAAGGTGCCTCAGCGCTCTCGCCAGCGCAGGCTCAGCGACAAACACTTCAACGCCATTAAAAAGGCCAACCGTCGCAAGCCGGGCAGCGACGAATAGCCTACTCATAAGTTGCGGTGAAATAGGGACTGTTTTGCGGCTTTAGCTACATAAACAGTCCCTATTTCACCGCAACTTAGGTGGGGCTAGCGGGTGGGGTGCCAGACGTGGAGGGCGCCGGCAAGGATGTCGACCTCGATGCGCGAGGCGACGATGGGCTCGCCGTCGGCCTGGATGGGATAGTCGGGCTCCTCAAAGGTAAGCTCGGCATGGCGACAGCGGCGCATACGAACCGGTGGCAGCTTGGTATGGTGGCCATCTTTGGCCGAAAGGAACATGGGAAGCGCGACCGCGCGCGGAACGGGGCCGCAGGCGTAGCAGACGTCGAATATACCGTCACAGGGGTCGGCGTCGGGACAGATGCGATAGCCCGAGCCATAGGTAGGACCCAGCTGAATCGCCATGATGATCGCCCTCACGCGCTCGGCAGGCGCCCCGTCAAAGCTGACTGTCATGGGGTAGTTGCGATAACGTAGGCCAAACTGCTCAAGTCCCGAGAGGGTGTAGAGCGGCGCGCCCGTCAAGCCGGTCTTTTTGCGCAGCTCGGTGGTGCCAAGGCCGATGGCGGCATCGATGCCGACCGAAAGCGTCTGGTCGTAGTACTCAACGGTAGCCTCGCCGCTGCCGCTCGCAGGGCTCCACGAGCGAATTCGCCCGATGTCCTGACGCTGCAGCTCACAGGTGAGCAGCGCGCCAAAATCCTTACCGGAGAAATCGTCGATGCCGAGCGTTTGGGCAAAATCGTTGCCAGAGCCCACGGGTAGGATGGCAAGAGCGGGGCGGGCGTCCTCCTCTTGCGTCATAAGCCCGTTGACGACCTCGTGGATCACGCCATCGCCGCCAAGGGCGATAACGGTTCGATAGCCCTGGGCCCGCGCGGCAAGCTCCTTGGCGTGCCCCGTGCGTTCGGTCAACACCAGGTCAAACTGGGATGCGCGCGCGGTCATGTCCAAAAAGCGTTGCAGGCGCTCGGCAACCTCATGCGCGGCGCCCGACTGGGCGGCAGGATTGGCGATGATGAGCGTGCGACCAAAATCAGTTGCGTGCATGGGGTGACTCCCGGCGTATGGCATGACAGTGCGGTCGCGCTCAGGTCGAATTGCCCCCGATTGTGGCTGCACGGCGAATACTAACGTCTACTCTATCAGGTCGTTGTGGCGCTCGATAGCCTCCGCTACCGTACCGCCCTCATCCACAATAAGCGAACGGCGCTTGGGTGAGATGATGCGCTGGGCGGGGTACACGCCGCGGTGTCCGCCGGTTAGGTAGCTGATAAAGGCCACGATGACAAAGAACCCGGCGGCCGTGCCGTGGAACAGGTCGATGGCCATCATGCAGGTGGTGATGGGCACGTTGAGGCCGGCGCAGAACACGCCGAGCATGCCGAGAGCCGCCAGAAAACTGGGGTCGAGCCCGGTAAGGCAACCGATCCAGCCGCCGAGCGCCGCACCGATGCCAAACAGGGGAGTGACCTCGCCGCCTTGGAAGCCCGCGCCCAGGGTAAGCGCTGTGACGACCAACTTGATGGCTGCGTCCGCCAGGGTGGTGTTGCCGGCAAATCCGGCGCCGGAAAGCCACGTGGAAAGGCCGGCGTAGTCCCAGGCGTCGAGGAGGGCATAGGCGGCCAAAACCACGAGTGCGCCTATAAGTGCGCGAACGAGGTAATTGGTGATAAAGCGACCGTACAGGCTCTTGACGGTTCGAACCGACCAGGCAAAGAGACGTGCGGTGAGACCGAAGGTAATGGCGCTGATAACAACGATGACGATCGTCCGTGGTGTCATGTCGGGGACGTTGGCGATGACATTCGCTTCGTACTCGGTACCCAGGGCGAGTGATGTAAAGTAGCCGGTAAACGAGGCGACCAGGCAGTAGATCCCCGCGGTGTAGTCGATCTTGCCGATAAAGCACATCTCCATGCCAAAGAAAGCTCCGGCAAGGGGCGAGCCGAATACGGCGCCAAAGGCCGACGAGATGCCGGCGAGCATGAGGTCGTGGTGATCATGCTTTTTGAGGTGGGTGAGGCTCGAGATGTTGCTGGCGATGGTGCCGCCAATCTGTACCGCGGCACCCTCGCGACCGGCCGATCCGCCCGTTAGGTGCGTGAGCGTGGAGCAGACGAAGGTGAGGACGGCCATGCGCATATGGATGAGGCGTGTGCCCAGAGCGGAGTCGATGACCAGGTTGTTTCCGCGTTTGGCGGCAAGACCGTGGTTTTTGTACACCCATGCGGTGGCTACGCCCACAACGGGGAGCAGCGCGTAAATCCACGCATGGTGCTCGCGATAGTCGGACGCGATATTCAACGAGGCCAAAAACGCCCAAGCGGCAACGCCCATGGCGAGCGAGACGATGACGACGAGTACGAGCAACTTGGCGCTCGCGAGTAGGTTGCGGGCGTTGCGGCGCGTGTCGGCAGCCAAGAGATGCTCGGAGCGGGTAAGTTGATGCCTGCCTGCCGTGATGACGTCGTTAAGGGAGAAAAAGCCGCCGTCGTCGAGCGGCTGGGAATGATCCTGCGTTTCGTTTGCGCTTTCGGGTTTGTCGTTATGAGCCATACGTTCCTCTTTTAGGTTGCAACGCAAGCATTATAAAACGCGGTAAACGCGATGAGCCGGTGGGTCGGTATCCATTCTGTTTCGCGGCCTGCAACCGACAGGTGTATTTGCGGGTACAGGCCAAGTCGCGGTAGTGCGACGGGGGATTATACTGAGACAAGCATAAAGAATCGGCGCCCCTGTTGTGCGCCGTGGCATTAAGAGGCGCATATGGCAGAGAAACTCATTCCGCTGGAGGACGCGCAGTCGATTGTTCTGTCGCACGTTGCTCCGACCGATCTCGTCGAGATTCCCGTGTGGCAGGCGGCTGGTTTTCCCTTGGCCGAGGATGCTGTGGCCGATATCGACATTTCGCCGTTTGCCAACAGCGCTATGGATGGATATGCCGTGCGCTCGGCGGACTTGGTGCAGGCATCTGGCGAGGCGCCGGTGACGCTCGACGTTATCGGACACGAGGCCGCGGGCCATGTGTTTGAGGGCGTGGTCGGCGCGGGCGAGACGGTCCGCATTATGACAGGCGCGCCGGTGCCCGAGGGCGCCGATGCCGTAGTGAAATACGAGATCGTCGACGTGCTCGATGGCGACGGCAACGAGGGCTCGCACGTTCGCTTCTCGGCGCCTGCCAAGGTAGGGGAGAACGTTCGCTCTGCCGCCGAGGAGGCCCATGCCGGCGATATTGTGATGCACGCCGGCGAGGCCGTGGCTCCGGCAGGCGCCGGCCTGCTGGCAAGCGCCGGTTATGCGAGCGTGAAGGTGCATGCCGCCCCGCGCGTGGGCATTATCTCGCTGGGGACGGAACTGGTCGCGCCGAGTGAGCTGCCGGCGCGCGGGCAGATTCGCGACTCCAACTCGTCCGCGTTGATGGCCGAGGCACTCGATGCGGGAGCCGAGCCCGTGTTCTACGGCATTGCGCCCGATGATGAGCAGGTGATTGCCGAGCTGGTACATCGTGCCGTGCAGGAGTGCGATTTTGTCATTACGAGCGGTGGCGCCTCGGCGGGCGATTACGACTACGTGACGGCGCTCGTCCGGCGCGAGGGCGAGGTGCTGTTCGATCGCATCTCGATGCGTCCGGGCAAGGCCATCACGTTTGGCTTGCTCGGGGGTAAGCCCTACCTGGGGCTTTCAGGCAATCCGGCCGCGGCGTATGTGGGCTTTGAGATGCTTGCCCGTCCGGCGATTCGCAAGATGCGCGGTTTTTCCGAGGGTGCGCGTCCCGTGCAGCAGGCGACGCTCACGCACGGCGTGAAAAAGCGCCAGGACCGATGCTTCTTCGATCGCGCCACGGTTTTGCGCGACCCCGAGACCGGTGAGCTGTTGGTGACCGAGGCCAAGACGCAGAATTCGGCGCTGCTCGGCACGATGCAGCGGTCCAACTGCCTGCTGCGTATTGACGAAGGACCGTGCGAGCTCAAGGCGGGCGACGTCGTGGGTGTCGTGCGTGTCGACCTGCCCGAGGGCACGGTGTTGTAGGAGGAAGACTATGGAGTTGAAGATTTCGATCGTGACGTGCTCGGATACGCGCGATCTTGCTCAGGACGAGGCTGGAGCCGCACTCGAGGAACTTATCAAGGCGCAGGGCTGGACGGTCGTCTCACATGTGGTCGTGCGCGACGACGCCAGCGAGATCGGTGATGCCATTGTGGAAGCTGCCGATGAGTGCCACGCCAATGTCGTGCTCACCTGTGGCGGCACGGGACTTTCGATGCGCGACGTGACGCCCGAGGCGACGCGTGCCGTCTGCGACCGCGATGTGCCGGGTATTGCAGAGGCAATCCGTGCGTACTCCATGACCAAGACGCGCCGCGCTATGCTCTCGCGCGCTATTTGCATGCAACGAGGTCATACGCTTGCCGTAAACTTTCCCGGTTCTACGAAGGCCGCCCGCGAAAGCTGGGAGGCCATAGCAGACCAGCTGGAGCATGCGGCTCAGATGACAGCGGGCGGCGGACATACCAACTAAGCGGTTTACCTGCGGCGGGGCGACCTGAACGGCTGCTCCGCCTTTGTTTTCCGCCGAAGCGACGCCGAGGTGCACGGCAACTCGAAACTATATTCTCTGGCGAGAATAATTTCTCACTACCATTATTCGCGCGTAAGTATAATCTAGTAACAGAATAAAGCCTGCGGCGGGGTGCCCGGGCATAGCGTTCGAAAGGGTTGAATATGTTCGATATGGTTTCACGCCGCGGTTTTGTCTCGCTTTCTGCTGCCGCTGCCGCCGGCCTTGGCCTTGCCGGCTGCTCGGGCAACAAGACGTCCGAGCCCGCTGGCTCCGATGTCGGCTCCGCCAAGTCTTCCTCTAAGAAGAAGGCTGTCGAGCTGCAGGTCTTTGCCGCCAACTCGCTCGAGAAAGCTCTGCCCGAGGTTCAGGAGCTCTACGCCGAGCAGACCGGCACCACGTTTGCCGACACGCAGTTTAAGGCGTCTGGCGACCTTGTCGAGCAGATGCGCGCCGGTGCCGCCGTCGATGTGCTCATCACGGCCTCCAAGGGCACCATGGACGACGCCGAAGCCGCCGAGCTCGTCGACGCCGACACCCGTGAGGATATGTTCGTCAACGACCTCGTGATCATTCGCGCCGAGGGCTCCGACACCAAGGTCGAGGCCATCGCCGACGTCGCGAATCTGGACGGCAAGATCGCCATCGGCGACGCCAAGACCGTTCCCGCCGGCAAGTACGCCAACCAGGCCCTGGCCTCCGTGGGCCTCTACACCGGCACCGAGGGCGACGATGGCGAGTATGCTCCCGAGATCGCCGACAAGGTGGCCCTGGCCGACAAAGTTGGTACCGCCGCCGCCTATGTGTCCACAGGCGACTGCGTGGCCGGTTTTGTCTACAGCTCCGATATCTTCCGCTACGACGGCATCGAGGAGGCCTTCGTGTGCCCCGAGGATTCGCACAAGCCCATCGTGTACCCGGGTGCCGTTGCCGAGAGCTCCGAGCACGCCGACGAGGCCAAGGCGTTTATCGACTTTTGCCTGACCAACAAGAAGGCTCAGAAGATTTGGGCTAAGTACGGCTTTGAGCTTTCCGCGTAGTGCGGCTTGGCGCGATAATTCCATCGTTTTGTGTTTCACTCCGTCCTTGTATTCGCTTGGAGCTTTTCGTGCTTAATAGATTCCGCATCCTTGTCGCCTGTGCTTTAACCTTCACGCTTTGCTGGGTGCCGGGATTTGCGTTTGCTGGAGACGCTGAGGACGGGGCCCAGGTTGCTGCGACCGCTCATGGGCTTTCTTATGGGATCGAGGGTTTTGAGCGGTTGGCCAAGGGGACCGCTCGTGCCATGGAGGGCCAGCCTGAGGGCTACCGGTTTCCCGTTGACGAGGACGTGGACCTTGTAGTGGCGCCTGCTGCCGATCGCGTTGTGGTGTGGATATCGCCCAAGGCGGTCGAGAAGTATGGATTGGATCCGCAGGACAACGAGTGCGTATCGGGTCTCAAGGCCCTCGTCTGTGAGCTCGACAGCGTAAACTGCATGGGAGGTGCGCAGCTAGGGGACGTGGATCTTCCTTGGTATGTCACGGCGGAAACAACGTTTGACGCCGGCGGGTATACCTATGGCTTTGACGAGCGCGGTGCGGATGGGGACCGCTATGTGGTGATTGCATCGGCCTCGGGTGATGCCAAGGGCGGCGCGCGTTGGCTTGATAGCGCTCAAATGGTAGAGGCATCGTCTGTCGTGTTGCGGGATGAGCAGGGGCCCTTGACCTCTCTGGCTTCCTTTTTGGGCGACATCGACTATCGCCCGTTTTGGGTGTCCATTAAAACGAGCGGTCTTGCCCTGCTGATCTCCTTTGCGCTGGGCCTGTTCGCCGCGTGGAAGACTATGGGTACCTCGAGTCGCATCAAGGGCCTGCTCGATTCGGTCTTTACGATTCCTATGGTGCTGCCGCCCACGGTCTGCGGCTTTCTGCTCCTCATGCTGTTTGGTCGCTCGACCGGGGTGGGCCAGTGGCTCATCGCGAACGGCGTCTCGATTGTCTTTACGTGGCCCGCGGCGGTGATATCTGCCGTGGTGGTGTCGTTTCCCCTGGTCTACCGCACGGCGCTCGGAGCCTTTGAGAGCCTCGACACGCAGATGCTCGACGCCGCGCGCACGCTGGGCTGGTCCGAACGTCGCATCTTCACCAAGCTTATGATGCCGCTTGGCTGGCCCTCGATTGCCGCCGGTACGGTCCTCGCCTTTGCCCGCGCCATAGGCGAGTTTGGCTGCACCCTGTTCTTTGCGGGCAACTACGCCGGCATTACCCAGACCATCCCGATTGCGATTTACTTTGAATGGATGGGCGGCAACACGTCGGTGGCGCTCTTTTGGGTCGTGGTCGTAATAGCGTTCAGTTTCCTGGTCATCCTATTCATCAACATGTACACGGCGCATTCGCAAAAGTATCGCGAGCGGGGCCTTTTCCGTGCGGAGCGCAAACAGGCCAAAGAGCTCGCCGGACAGGGCGATTCGCTCGACCCGGCGGGCGGCGATGCGCTGCGTATCGATCGCGAGGCGCTGGCCGAGCTCATGCGCGATGATGCCGCTTTGCAGGGAGGTCGATAGGCCATGTCGCTCGTTTTTGATATCAAAAAGCGCTATCCCGGGTTTATGCTCGACATGCAGCTCGAGGCCGGCGAGGAGCGTGTGGCGCTGCTCGGTGCCTCGGGTTGCGGCAAGAGCTGCACACTGCGCTGCATTGCCGGTGTGGAGACGCCCGACGAGGGCAAGATTGTCGTCAACGGCTTGACCTTTTTTGACTCGGCGGCGGGCATCAACCTGTCGCCCCAGGCGCGCAAATGCGCTCTGCTGTTCCAAAACTATCAGCTGTTTCCTAACATGACAGTGGCCGATAACGTATGCGCCGGTGTAAAGGGCGCGGGCGATGCCGCCGCGCGCAAAAAGCTCGCCGAGCGCTATCTGAGCATTTTCGGTCTAGCCGATTTTGCCGACCGCTATCCCGCACGACTTTCGGGCGGTCAGCAGCAACGTGTGGCGCTTGCGCGCATGGTGGCGGCGCATCCGGGCATCTTTATGTTCGACGAGCCCATGAGCGCACTCGATTCCTATCTTAAGAGCGCCCTCGAGCAGAACATGCTCGACCTGTTCGATGTGTGCAACCGCACCGTGCTCTACGTGAGCCACGATATCGACGAGGCATGTCGCCTGTGCCAGCGTATCTGCGTGATGCACGATGGGCATGTTGAGGAGATCGGCTCCGTCGAGGACGTGGTCCGCCGTCCGCAGACGCTGGCGGCACTGCGCCTGACGGGGTGCAAGAACACAAGCCGGGCGCGCAAGGTCGGCGACGAGGAAGTCGAGGCTCTCGACTGGGGCATGAGCTTTAACGTGGGTCGTGAGGTTCCCGATACTGTGGCGTTCCTGGGCATTCGCGCAAGCTACTTCCATGTTGACAATCGCGCTGAGCGGGGGCGCAACAGCTATGATTTGCACGTGGCCCGTGTGAGCGATTCGCGCTTTGAGCGGCTGGTATTGCTGGACGTGCCGCGTGCTGATGCGCCCACGCGTCTGCAGTGGAAGGTCAACAAAGTGAACGTTGCTGCCGACGGGCTGCCGCAAGCAGGCGAGACGCTGCGTATGCACTTCGATGCGAGTAGGATCCACCTGGTTTGTCGATAGCGCCGGGTAATGCTGTCGGGGATATAAGCCTCGGCGGCTTTGTCTTGCCGCTTGCCGAATGAGGGATGACAGACTCTTATCAATCAAGATAATTATTTATTAAACGACGGCACGCGAGGCTGTCGTACGAATGTCAACGGTGTTCGCATGGTCGATGACCGCTGATATAGTTGCCTTCGATAAGAAAAAAGGAGGGTGCGCACATGCCGCAGACGACATACATTCGCCGCGTTGCCGCGCGCGCCCTATATATGGCTCGGAGCCGCATATGAGCAGGTATGTTCACGGCTCCGGGAGAGACGACGCACAACTAAATAATCAGCTGCAAAGCGGGTTCCCCAAAATTCCGGATTTAAGCGCGGCTGGGTTTTCGCCACCCACCGTGCAGCAATACCGTAGCTATTCATTTTTGGTTCGAGAGGGGAACCGTCATGGCTGAAGAATTTGATTTCCATCCGATGTGGGAGAGCCTCGGCATGAATCTTGCCGACCACGATATGCTGCTGGGCGCCGTGGGCCAGATGTACGGCGATATGTTCCTGACGCAGAACAATCGCCCCAAGTCCACGTCCTACCTGGACTTTGTGGCCACCAACATCCACAGCGGCCGTATTAAGGAGATGCTCGACAAGAAGGAGGCCGGCGAGGCCACCAAGATCGTCGGTTCGTTCTGTGTGTACGTGCCCGAGGAGATCGTGCTTGCCTGCGATGGCATCCCCGTGGGCCTGTGCTCGGGTGCCGACTGGGCGACCGACAAGGTCGAGGAGCATCTGCCGCGCAACACCTGCCCGCTCATCAAGAGCTTTGCCGGCTTTAAGCTGGGCGAGGTCTGCCCCTACATTGAGTCGAGTGACCTGGTGGTAGGCGAGAACACCTGCGATGGCAAGAAGAAGGCCTACGAGTTCTTTGCCACGCAAAAGAACATGTACGTTATGGATATTCCCAACGTGCACGATGAGTCGACGCTCGTGACTTGGAAGGCCGAGGTCAAAAAGCTCGCCGCCAAGATCGAGGAGGAGTGTGGCGTTACGATTACGCCTGAGCGTCTGAAGGCCGCTATCCACGCCGTCAATGAGAAGCGTCGCGCCCTGCAGCGTCTGGCTGCGACCCGCGCTGCCGACCCGGCGCCTATCAGCGGTCTCGATAGCTTGCTGACCGTGCAGGCAGCCTTTATGGACGACACGCCGCGTCTGACCGGAGCCATTAACGATATGGCGGCTGAGTGCGAGCAGCGTGTCGAGGCCGGCGAGGGCGTGGCGCCCAAGGGGACCAAGCGCATCCTGTACACCGGCACGCCCATGGCCGTGCCCAACTGGAAGCTGTTCAACCTCATCGAGAAGGCCGGCGGCGTCGTGGTGGGCGAGGAGTCCTGCACGGGCTCGCGCTACTACAAGGACCTGGTCGACGAGTCCGGCGAGACGGTCGACGAGATGCTCGACGCCATCGCCGAGCGCTACTTTAAGATCAACTGCGCCGTCTTTACGCCCAACGACCAGCGTATGAAGGACATTGTCCAGATGGCCAAGGACCTGCATGCCGACGGCATCGTCGACGTGGCCCTGCAGTTCTGCACACTCTACGAGATGGAGTCGTTTGCCGTGGAGAAGGCCGCCGAGGAGGCCGGCATTCCGTTTATGCACATCACGACCGACTACGCCGGCGAGGACGCCGGTCAGCTCCAGACTCGCATCGAGGCTTTCTTGGAAACCATTTAGGGCTATCCGTCTCGGCGGCTTCCCCAGGCACCCGATCTTGCCGTTTTAACCGTCGCTTGCGTACCAAAGTACGCGGCGTTCCTCTTTCACGGCAACCTCGAGCACCTGGGAAAGCCGTTTCCTTGGTTGGTTAAAAGGTTTGTTAAGGAGTTATATGTCGGAATATATTGAGCAGCCGTTACCGCGCACGTTTGAGGAGTTCAACGAGCAGCGCAAGGCGGCGTTTATTCGCGTCAAGGATTACAAGCAGGCGGGTAATCGCCTGGTCGGCTTTTTGTGCAGCTATACGCCGCTCGAGATTATCGATGCCGCGGGGGCTGCGAGCGTGGCTCTGTGCGGTACGTCCGATGAGGTGATTCCCGAGGCCGAGAAGGTGCTGCCGGCAAATCTGTGTCCGCTCATCAAGTCGACGTACGGTTTTGCCTACTCGCAAAAGTGCCCGTTTACGTACTTTAGCGACATGATCATCGGCGAGACCACCTGCGACGGCAAGAAGAAGATGTATGAGCTACTCAACGAGCTCAAGCGCACGCACATTCTGCATCTTCCGCAGGGCCGCGACCGCGCCTACGAGCGCGAGGGCTGGTACGAGGAGTGCCGCCTGCTCAAGGAGGAGCTCGAGAACTTCTACGGTATTACGATTACTGATGACGACCTGCGCGCCGCCGTCCGTCGTCGCAATCGCCTGCGTGCTGCCCAGCTCGAGATGTTTGCGCTGCAGGCCAACCAGCCGGCGGCCATGAGCGGCGTCGACCTGATGAGCACTATGTTTGCCGGTACGTTCAGCTTTGATATTGAGGCCTATACGCAGCAGCTGGAGCAAAAGGTTGCCAAGCTGCGCGAGGCCTACGACGCGGGCGAGCGCCCGGTTGCGGCGGATGCTAAGCGCATTCTGATCACCGGTTGCCCGGTGGGCGGTGTGATCAACAAGATCGGCCGCACCATCGAGTCCAACGGCGGTGTGGTCGTGTGCATGGACGATTGCTCGGGCGAGCGCACGGCGGCCATGATGATCGACCCGGAGGCTCCCGACATCCTGCGCGCCGTCGCCGACCGCTACCTGGATATCAACTGCTCGGTCATGACGCCCAACGACGGTCGTATGGACAACACCCTGGCCATGTGCGAGAAGTATCATGTCGATGGCGTGGTAGAGAGCGTGCTACAGGCCTGCCACACCTTCAACGTTGAGAGCGCGCGCATGCAGGAGGCCGTCGAGGGTGCGGGTATTCCGTATATGAAGATCGAGACTGACTACAGCAATGGCGACATGGGCCAGATCGAGACCCGCATCGCCGCCTTCATCGAAACCCTCTAGCTTTCTCAGGCACCGGATCTTGCCCCTCAAACCGTCGCTTGCGTACCCAAAGTACGCTGCGCTCCTCTTTCGGGGCAATCTCCGGCACCTGAGAAACCTAGAGCTAAGGCGCCTGAACGCGCCGCTACCTTTGATGTTTAGATTGGGAGAGAGCCATGATAGGGATCGGGATCGATATCGGGTCTACGGCGGCTAAGGCTGCTGTGGTCGACGGTGAGGGTTCGGTGGCGTGGACGTGCGTGCAGCCAACCGGGTTCTCGTCGGTCGATGCGGCCGAGCGTCTGCGCGAGGCACTGGCGGCGGCGGGTTATGACGTGACGGGCGACGATGTTCGCGTGGTCGCGACTGGCTACGGCCGTGTCGCCGTGCCCTATGCACACAAGGTCGTGACCGAGATTACTTGCCACGGCACCGGTGCCGTGCGCCTGTTTGGCGACCACGGCACCGTGATCGACGTGGGCGGCCAGGACACCAAGGTCATCCAACTTAAGGGTGGCCGCGTGGCCAAGTTTGCCATGAACGACAAGTGCGCCGCCGGCACGGGGCGCTTTTTGGAGATCATGGCCGACCGCCTGGGCATTTCCCAGCAGCAGATGGCCGACCTGGCGCGTTTCGGCGAGCCCACAAAGATCAGTAGCATGTGCACGGTGTTTGCCGAGAGCGAGGTCATCAGCCTGATCGGTCGTGGCGAGCCGCGCGAGAACATTGCGCGTGGCGTGATCGACAGCGTGGTCTCGCGCGTGGCGACCATGGCCGGGCAGGCCGTGGGCGCCCCGTACTACCTGACCGGTGGCCTGTGCGAGAACGCCTTCGTGGTGGAGCGGTTGGGCGAGCTGCTGGGGTCGCCGGTGACCACCTCGCCCCAGGCTCGCTTTGCCGGAGCGATCGGCGCAGCGATTCGCGCACAGGCACTAGGGTGATGTATCGGCCGTGGAAGCGCGTTCATGCGTATACTGGGAAGCATTGTTTGTGTTTGAGGGGAGGTATCGATGACAGGCGATCAGATGATGCTTACGTCTATGACGGCTGCGAGTGGTTGAGCCGCTAAGTTGGCTCCTGGAGCCCTCGCCCAGGTCCTGGGCGACTTACCTAATGTGCATAACGACAACCTGCTCGTGGGGTTCGATACCTCCGACGATGCGAGTGTCTTTCGTGTTGGCAAAAACCTGGGCCTCGTGCAGTCCGTCGACTTCTTCCCGCCGATGGTCGACGATCCCTATCTGTTCGGCCAGATCGCCGCAGCCAACTCGCTGTCGGATATCTACGCCATGGGCGGGCGGCCGAGCCATGCCATGAACTTGCTGTGCATCCCGAGCTGCCTGGGCGTTGAGGTTGCCGGTCAGATTCTGGCGGGCGGCGCCGACAAGTGCGTCGAGGCGGGTTGCTCCATCGCGGGCGGCCACACCATCAACGATGACGAGCCCAAGTACGGCCTGTCCGTGAGCGGTTTTGTGCCACTCGACCGTATGCTCGCCAACAGCGGCGCGCACGTGGGCGATGTTCTGCTGCTGACCAAGGCGATCGGCTCGGGCATCATCACCACGGCCATTAAGGGCGAGCTTATCGAGCAGGACGAGGCCGCAGCCATGTTTGACTCGATGCGCGCCCTCAACGAAGCCCCGATCCGTTTGGCTGAGGGACTCGGGCTTCACGGCTGCACCGACATTACGGGCTTTGGCCTGATCGGGCATGCGTGCGAGATGGCCGAGGGCTCGGGCGTGCAGGTTGAGCTTGCGTCGGGGGCGGTGCCGCTCTTTGACCAGGTACTCGACATGGCGCGTCTGGGCATTATCCCCGCGGGCTCCTACCGCAACCAGGACTTCTTTGGCCCGCGCGTGGCTGCCGACGAGGACCTGGAGCCGGGCATGTTGGATGCGCTGTACGATCCGCAGACCTCGGGCGGCTTGCTCATCGCGGCGCCTGCTGCCGATGTGGATGAGCTTGCGCGTCGTTTGCATGCCGAGGGGCGCGTTGCCGCCGTTGTCGGGCGCGTGTGCGAGGCGGAGCCGGGCGGTCCTGCCGTTCGCGTTGTTCGCTAGCCCGCACGTTTATGTAACTGTTTACCGTTCTCTAGAACGGTTCTTTCGAAAGGATTTTGCTATGTCTACCAAAATTGAAGTCAATGCCATGGGCGATGCCTGCCCGCTGCCCGTCGTCAAGACGCTTAAGGCACTCAAACAGCTCGATGGCGAGGGTGCCGTGGTGACCTCGGTCGATAACGAGACCGCCGTCAAGAACATCTCCAAGATGGCGCAGGAGAAGGGCTGCACGGCCTCGGTCGAGAAGATCTCGGACGCCGAGTGGCACGTGACTGTCGTGACCGCCGGTGCCGTGGCCGTTGCGGACCCCGAGCAGGACGGTGCCGCTTTCTGCGACGCCAGCGCCGGCAATGGTAAACTCGTCATTTCCGTCTACACCGATTGCATGGGCCGCGGCGACGACGAGCTGGGCCACAAGCTCATGAAGGCCTTTATCTTTGCCGTGACGCAGCAGGAGGAGCTGCCCGCGACCATGCTGTTCTACAACGGCGGCGCCAAGCTCACCGTCGAGGGTTCGCCGGTGCTCGATGACCTGAAGGGGCTGGCGGAGCAGGGTGTCGAGATTCTCACCTGCGGTACCTGCCTGGACCACTTTGGCATTAAGGACCAGCTTGCGGTGGGCGAGGTCACCAACATGTACGTGATCGTGGAGAAGATGGAGCAGGCCGTGCGCGTCGTGCGCCCGTAGCGTATTGGTTGGAGTTGCCATGAGGGAGAAGCGCCCGGCGCTTGTCATCACGTTTCCCACCACGGCGGCCGCCATGGGCTGCGAGTCCCTGTGCATCGAGCGCGGCCTTCCCGGGCGAACGATTCCCGTGCCCGGGGAGGTCGCTGCCGGCTGCGGTCTGGCGTGGAAGGCGTTGCCTGCCGATGAGGAGCTGCTGCGCAGCGAGCTTGCCGCGGCGGGCGTTCCCACCGAGGGCTATACCGTGATTGATATGTGGGAGGTCGTGCGATGATCTACCTGGATAACGCGGCGACGACCATGCACAAGCCGCAGACGGTCATCGATGCCGTGACGCAGGCGATGTGCTCGCTCGGCAATGCTGGGCGCGGTGCCACGTCGGGTGCGCTCGATGCGGCGCGCACCATCCACGGCTGCCGCGCCAAGCTTGCGCGCTTGCTGGGTTGCCCGAGGGCGGACCATGTGTGCTTTACGCCCAACTCCACCGCGGCGCTCAACACCGTCATCAATGGCGTGGTGTGCCCCGGCGACCGTGTGGTCACGACGGTGCTTGAGCACAACTCCGTGCTGCGTCCGCTTAACCGCCTTGCGGCAGAGCAGGGCGTGACCGTTGAGCATGCGGGCTGCGACGCGAACGGCGCGCTCGACTACGACGAGCTCGAGCAGCTGGTCACGCCGGGCACGCGTGCCGTGGTGGTGACGCACGCCTCCAATGTGACCGGCAACGCGGTCGACGTTTCGCGTGTGTCTGCCATCGCGCATGCGGCAGGTGCGCTGGTGATCGTCGACGCCTCGCAGTCTGCCGGTACGGCGCATATCGATATGCAGACCATGGGGCTCGACGTGGTGTGCTTTACCGGCCATAAGGGGCTCATGGGTCCGCAGGGGACTGGCGGCCTGGCCGTGGCGGAGGGTGTCGACGTGGCGCCCTGGGCCATGGGCGGCACCGGTGTACACAGTTTCGATGAGCTGCAGCCGCTGGAGTGGCCCACGCGCCTGGAGGCGGGCACGCTCAACGGTCACGGCATCGCAGGACTTTCTGCCGGCCTCGACTTTATCGAGGCGCAAGGCGGGGTCGAGGCGATTGCGGCACATGAGCGAGCGCTGGCTGATCGCTTTCTCGCTGGCGTGCGCGAGATTCCGGGGATTAAGCTCTACGGTGCGTTTGACCAGCCCGTGCGCTCGGCGATCGTCTCACTCAACGTGGGCGATATCGATTCGGCCGAGATCTCGGACGCGCTCATGCAGGGGTGGGGAATTGCGACGCGCCCCGGCGCCCATTGCGCTCCGCTCATGCACCGCGCGCTCGGGACCGAGCGCCAGGGTATCGTTCGCTTCTCGTTTGGGTATTTCAACACGGATGAGGAAGTCGACACCGCGATTGACGCTTTGCGCGATTTAGCCTGCTAAAGCTGCTAGAGCGTATATACTTGCGGGACGGGTATTTTGCCCGTCCCGTTTTTGTTTCGACCCGAAAGGTGTGCCTATGGCCTCATCCGCCCCGCGCGGTCTGCGCTCCGACCATGTTGTCACCGTCGGCATCGCGCTGTTCTCGATGCTCTTTGGCGCCGGTAACCTCATCATTCCGCCGTTGCTGGCACTTCAGGCCGGTATAGCCACGCCGCTTGCCATGATCGGCTTTTTGATTGCCGCTATCGGTCTGCCTGTTATGGGATTTATCGCCGTCGCGCTCGCCGGCACGGCGCGCGAGCTTGCCGGCCGCGTGCACCCCAAGTTTGGTGAGTTCTTTGTCGCGGCGGTGTATCTGGCCATCGGCCCGTGCCTGGCTATTCCGCGCACGAGCTCCACGGCCTTCGAAATGTTGGTGCCGCTGCTACCCGAGGGTGTTTCGCTCGGCACGGCTCGCCTGGTGTTTGCCGTTGGTTTCTTTATCGTCGCGTTTGCGCTCACGCTGCGTCCGGGTGTCATCACGCGCGTGCTCGGTCGCATAACGGGCCCCGCGCTTATTGCGCTCATCGTGCTGGTCGTGGGTGCTGCCGTGATCTCGCCGCTGGGGCCGGCTGCCGCGCCTCAGGCTCCCTACGATGCGGGCGCCGCCGTGCAGGGCTTTCTGACTGGCTATCAGACCATGGACCTGCTCGCGTCGCTCGCTTTTGGCATCATCATCGCCGAGACCATCCATGAGTTGGGCGTTACCGATGACAAGCGCGTGGCCTTTGAGATTTCGCGTTCTGGTGTGATTGCAGGCGTGCTCATGGCCGTCATCTACTGCGGTTTGGCCCTTGCCGGTATGCAGCTCGGCACCGTGATGCCCGACGCTACCAACGGCGCTGCCATCCTTGCCCGCTCTGCCTCCATGCACTTTGGCCTTGCCGGCACGGTCGTGGTCTTCGCCATCTTCTTTCTCGCCTGCATGAACGTGTGCATTGGCCTTATCAGCTGCTGCTCGCGTTATTTTTGCGAAACGTATGTGTTCGATGGGGGAGCGGAGGCGCCCGAGGAGGTCATGCGCCGTCCCTTTGCGGTTCTCGCCTTTGTGTTCGCAGCGTTTTCGTGCGTGCTCTCCAATGTGGGCCTCGACGTGATCCTTATGTTCTCGGTGCCCATGCTCAACGCCTTGTATCCCGTTGCCATCGTGCTGGTGCTGATGGGCCTGGTGCACGGTTTTTGCGACGCGCGTCCGCAAGTGTGGGTTTGGGTCGGCGGCGTCGTCGCGGTGCAGAGCGTGATCACCTCGGTCCGCGATGCGTTCTTTGCGGGCGCGTGGCTGCCGTTCGATGCGCTGCCGTTGGCGGATATCGGTGCCGCGTGGGCGCCGGTTGCCGTGGTGGCGTTTGTGATCGGCCTGCTCCATAGTCGTTTTGTTGCACATTCGAGGAGCTAAGGCATCAATGCTTGCACAGGCGGGGAGTCTCCCCTATAATTTCCTTCGCTTTGGGACACGCAAGGTTTAGACCTTAGCTGCTCAACACCTTCGGGACGTGGCGCAGTTTGGTAGCGCGCCTGCTTTGGGAGCAGGATGTCGCAGGTTCAAATCCTGTCGTCCCGACCATATCTTGCGGGCGTAGTTCAATGGTAGAACCTCAGCCTTCCAAGCTGATGACGCGGGTTCGATTCCC
>URVZ01000005.1 GCA_900551365.1 uncultured Collinsella sp. | reverse complement strand
GCTGGGTTCAGAACGTCGTGAGACAGTTCGGTCCCTATCCTCCGTGGGCGCAGGAGAATCGATGGAGGCTGCCCCCAGTACGAGAGGACCGGGGTGGACGCACCTCCGGTGAACCGGTTGTCGACCAACGGCACGGCCGGGTAGCCGCGTGCGGCGCGGATAACCGCTGAAGGCATCTAAGCGGGAAGCCGTTCCAGGGATTAGTTCTCCTTCCGGTAAGGGCCCAGGTAGACTACCTGGTCGATAGACGGCAGGTGCAAGGCTGGCGACAGCCTCAGCCGAGCCGCACTAATCGCCCGAGCTCTTCCGGAACCGCACCTCGCGGCCCGCGGGACATGCGCTCACGCGCGGTCCGGGCACGAGGATGCCCCCGAGTCACCTCCCCTATGCGCCATGCGGCCCCCAGGGCACGTGTAAGGTGAGACCCAGGACACCGTAACGGTGGGCGCCGCCCACCGGTCAGCGGCCAGAGCATGGGGGGCACGCCCGGTCCCGTTCCGAACCCGGAAGCTAAGCCCCATCGCGCCGAGAGTACTGCGGGGTCAGCCCGTGGGAGGCCAGGGCGCCGCTGACCGGTGGACGGCACCGAGCCGTACGCTTGAACTGAGAAGGGGGGAGGCCTCGCGGCCTCCCCCTTTTTTGCGTTGTATATACGTTGTACTTTGGGATCTAGCTCCCCCGTATGTGCTCTTACTGTTTGGCTGTATTTTGAGTCCATCTAGTGTATTTGAGCGATAATTACTCGCATTGGCGTTAGGGAGGGCTTGATGTTTACCGTATTTGTCTTGGGCAATATTGCTTCGGGTAAGTCAACTGCCTGCCGCTATTTCGAATCTCGTGGCGCTATGCTTATCGATCTGGATGAGCTTGCAAAATCGCTGTATGTGCCGGGCTCTGATATCGTCAATACACTCGCGGATGAATTCGGTTGGGACATTTTGGATGAGGAAGGCGGCATTCGCCGCGGCATCCTCGCTTCTCGAGCTTTCGCTTCTCCTGATTCGGTCGCACGGCTCAATGACATCGTGCATCCCATTCTGATTGAACAGCTTTCGCTTAGGATTCTCGATCCGGTTTGTTGTACGGTTTCATCTCCCCGTTATCCTTTTGCGGTGGTCGAGGTTTCTGCTCCGACTGGTTTTGAGGATGCATTTGGCTTGGCTGATGAAATTTTGGTCATCAGCGCCCCTTTGTCAGTTCGTCGCGAGCGCGCTATTCAACGTGGCATGGAGCCATCTGATTTTGATGCCCGTTCTGCTTGCCAGCCCGAAGAGTCTGCGCTGTGCAATCTCGCTACAACTGTGATTGACAATGCGGCAGACGATAACTCGCTCTTTGAACAACTGGACGCATGGCTTTCGCGCCATGGGTTCGGGGATGTAGCGGATAAGGAGGAGGCCGATGCCTAAGACACGTTTCCTTACGTGGTATCGCCTTATACCGCTGGCTGCCGTTTTTGCCTTCGGCCTTATCTCATTCTTTTACTCATATGCTCCTGCCGCTTTCTTTAAGCCGCTGTATCCGATTGACTACGAGGCGTATGTAAAGCAATCCAGTATTTCGCATAATCTGGATCCGTATCTGGTGTGCGCTGTCATTAAGTCTGAATCGAATTGGGATCCCGAGGCCGAGTCGAATCAGGGTGCTCAGGGATTGATGCAGCTGATGCCCGAGACTGCCCAGGATATGATCGCCAAGGGCCTTGTCGACGGTGGCGAGTATTCGGCCGACAACCTTAACGATCCGGCTACGAATATCGAGTTTGGCTGTGCGTATCTTTCGTATCTTCTAGCGTATTTTAACGGGTCGACTGACAGTGCCATTGCCGCCTATAACGCCGGCATGGGCAATGTCGACGGATGGGCGCAGCAGAGTACGTCGCTTCATAATGCAATCACCTTTCCCGAGACGCAGGCGTATCTGATTCGTGTCAATAATGCCTGGGTTCGCTACAAAACCCTCTATCCCGATCGGTTCGTATAGGACTATGCCTGCCGCCTGCGTATACTGCAGATATATGAGTTAGGAGTATCCATGGCGGAATTTGAAGTAGAACGCGTTGGTGGTGAACTTAAGCGCTTTGGCGTTGAAGGCTCTGACGTGCCGTTTAAGGTCGTGTCTCCCTATGACCCTGCAGGCTCTCAGCCTAAAGCCATTGAGTCGCTTGTGCAGGGTGTGAGGGACGGAGACCGCTATCAGGTTTTGCTGGGCGTGACTGGTTCGGGCAAGACCTTCACGATGGCAAAGACTATTGAGGCCCTGGGAAAGCCGACGCTGGTCATGGCTCCGAATAAAACGCTCGCCGCTCAGCTTGCGAGCGAGCTCAAAGAGTTCTTTCCCAACAACGCTGTGGTCTACTTCGTCTCGTACTACGACTACTATCAGCCCGAGGCGTATGTGCCGCAAAGCGATACATATATCGAGAAAGACTCCTCGATTAACGAAGAGGTTGAGATGCTGCGACATCAGGCGACCGCATCGCTGCTCTCTCGACGCGATGTGATCGTTGTCGCATCGGTCTCGTGTATCTATGGCATTGGCTCTCCTGAGGACTATGCAGGTCTGGCTCCAAACGTCGACAAGAAGGTGCCGCTCGAGCGCGATGACTTTATCCATGCACTTATCGACATTCAATATGATCGCAATGACTATGACCTGGCGCGTGGCACGTTCCGCGTGCGCGGCGATGTTGTCGACGTGTATCCGCCTTATGCTGAGCATCCGTTGCGGTTTGAGTTCTTTGGCGACGAGGTCGAGCTGATTGCCGAGATCGATGAGGTCACCGGTGAGATGCTTCGTGAGTATGAGGCCATCCCCGTATGGCCGGCATCACACTATGTGACCGAGAAGCCGAAGGTCAAGGCGGCTCTGAAATCGATCAGCGAAGAGTGCGAGAAGCGCGTGGCGGAGCTCAAGGCGACCGACAAGTTGCTCGAGGCGCAGCGTCTGCAGCAGCGCACCGATTATGATCTTGAGATGCTCGAGACGATGGGCTTTTGCAACGGCATCGAGAACTACTCGCGTCATCTGGACGGTCGCAAGCCGGGTGAGCCGCCGTTTACCCTAATCGATTACTTTCCCAAGGATATGCTCTGCATCATCGATGAGAGCCATGTGACGGTGCCGCAGATTCGCGGCATGCACGAAGGTGACCGCTCGCGTAAGGTGACGCTGGTGGAACACGGTTTTCGCCTGCCCTCGGCGCTCGATAACCGCCCGCTTCGTTTCGATGAGTTTGAGGCAAGGATACCCCAGTTCATCTACGTTTCGGCAACACCGGGCGACTATGAGCTGCGGGTTAGCCAGAACGACGTTGAGCAGATTATTCGTCCGACCGGTCTGCTCGATCCCAAGATCGATGTGCGTCCGGTTCGCGGTCAGATTGACGATCTTGAGGACGAGATTCGCGAGCGCGTTGCCCGCAAGGAGCGCGTGCTGGTGACCACGTTGACCAAGCGCATGGCCGAGGACCTGACCGACCATCTGCTTGATGCGGGCATTAAGGTCAATTACATGCATTCTGATACGGCGACAATGGACCGTGTCGAGATCCTGCGAACGCTGCGCGAGGGCAAGATCGATGTTCTCGTTGGCATCAACCTGCTTCGCGAGGGCTTGGATCTTCCCGAGGTCTCACTGGTGGCAATTCTCGATGCCGATAAGGAAGGATTCTTGCGCAACCGCCGTTCGCTGATTCAGACGATTGGCCGCGCGGCCCGTAACGCCGATGGCGAAGTCATCATGTATGCGGACGTTGTGACCGATTCGATGAAAGAGGCCATCGAGGAGACGCAGCGCCGTCGCGAGATTCAGATGGCATATAACGAAGAGCATGGCATTGTGCCCAAGACAGTGCGCAAGGCCATCAACGACATCTCAAGTTTTATTGCCGAGGCCGAAAAAACTGTGGGTTCCAAGGGGCGCTCGAAGGGCGACTCTCTTGGTCATGGCGCATTCTATACGCCCGATGAGTCGGGCGAGGGCGGCGTGCCGGAAACGGTGGCGCCCGAGCAGACACTTGCGGAGCAGTTGGAAGAACTGCCGCATGACGAGCTTGTGCGGATCGTCGAAACCATGGAAGAGGATATGCGCAACGCTTCTGCCGCCATGGACTTTGAGGAGGCGGCGCGCCTGCGCGATGCCGTCGTTCAGATTCGGGCGATGCTCGAGGGCGCGTCTGAGGACGAGACGATCGAGCGCTTACGTTCGCAGGCCCGCAAGGGTTCCACGTTCGCATCGGGCAGAAAACGCCAGGGTACACGGTTTAAGAAATAGCGAACAGGCCCCGAGTTCCCTGTGGAGCTCGGGGCCTGTGTCTTTTGCGCGCAGAAATTCGTGCGTTAGAGGTCCGCGATCAGGGCTTCGGCACAACGGATGCCGTCGGTGGCCGCGCTCATGATGCCGCCGGCATATCCAGCTCCCTCGCCACAAGGGTAGAGGCCCGGGGTCGACACGGCATGGCACGTTCGGTCTCGGGTGACAGTGACAGGTGAGCTCGAACGAGTCTCCACGCCGGTAAGAACGGCATCGGGACGGTCGTAGCCTCGTAGCTTTTTTCCGAGTAGGGGAAGTCCCAGGCGGAGCGACTCGACGATATGCTGCGGTAGGGCTTCGTCAATTGCCGTCCAGGTCACACCGAGCGGATAGGTGGGCTTTACCTTTCCGGGCGCCTTGCTGGCGCGTCCTGCGAGGAAATCTCCGACGAGTTGTGCCGGTGCGTTCCAGTTGGAACCGCCCAGGCGATAGGCGGCCGCCTCGCAGGCACGCTGGAGCTCGATGCCGGCGAGCGGGTCATCGTTGGGAAGGTCCTCAGGCGTGACGTTAACGAGCAGGGCGGCATTTGCGTTGCGTCCGTCGCGGGCATTGAGACTAGCCCCGTTGACGCACAGATGGCACGGTTCTGAAGAGGCAGCAACAACCTGTCCGCCGGGGCACATGCAAAACGAGAACACGCTGCGGCCGTTGGGAAGATGGGCAACAAGTTTGTAGGGGGCCGCCCCGAGCGCTGGATGTCCCGCCGAGGCTCCATATTGGGCTCTGTCGATGTCGCGTTGCGGATGCTCGATGCGAACGCCCATGGCAAAGGTCTTTTGTGCGAGGGCCACGTTGTGGTCCTTAAGGAGCTCAAAAATATCGCGAGCAGAATGCCCGCAGGCGAGGATGAGGTGCTTTGTCTCGATTGGCTCGTAAGCGGCGTCTTGGGACGATTGGACATCAATACCGGTGATGGCGCCAGACGCGTCGATGCGAATGTCGACGAGCTTCGTTCGATAACGGACGACACCTCCGAGCTGCTCGATGCGCTGGGATATAGCGGTGACAACCTTGGGAAGGATGTCGGAGCCAATGTGCGGCTTGGCATCCCACAGAATATCGCGGGGCGCACCCGCCTCGACGAAGGTTTCGAGGATAAGGCGATGGGCGGGATTTTTTGTTCCCGTATTGAGCTTGCCGTCCGAGAAGGTCCCCGCGCCGCCCAGACCAAACTGAATATTGCTCTCGGGGTCGAGGATGCGCTCCTTTAGAAAGAGGTCGATCGTCTGCGAGCGGCGAAATGCCGGGTCGCCGCGCTCGATAAGCAAGGGCTTAAGACCTGCTTTGGCGAGCGTGAGCGCAGCGAAAAGGCCGGCGCATCCGGCGCCGACAACGACAGGGCGTTCTTGAGGTGCGTCGGAGACGGGGGAGGGGAATGAAGGCTCATCGTCTTCTATCGCGCGTACGCGCGAGCGGTCACGCTCGGCAACGCTGTCGACCGCTTCTCGCTCGAGGTGGGGACTAGTCAGCTCAACACGAAAGCTCAGGATAAAATGGACGTCTCGTTTTTTGCGAGCGTCGATTGACTTGCGGTGGAGTTCGATGGACTTGATCTCGGAGTCCTTGCAACGTAGGATGCGCTTGGCGAGTCGCTTGCCAACAATGAGGCAGGTATTTTCATCGCCGGCTTCATCGAGCGACGCGTTGACTTGGGTGATTTCGATCATCGAGGTCTCCTTAGAGGCAAGAAAGAGGCCGTCCGGTATCCCAGACGGCCCGAATGCGTTTTTGATTATAGACTGCGCGGCTACAGGCTGCTTGCAGCGCGAATGCCCGAGAGCCAGGCCCACGCAAGGTTAAAGCCTCCGCAATCGGCGTCGATGTCGAGCGCTTCGCCGCAGACGTAAAGCGGGGCGTCGACAGCGCTGCTCGCGCGTAGACTGGGTGTTGAGATACTCTCGACAGATACGCCACCACGCGTGACCTGTGCCGAGCGCTCCTCGGCTGTTCCCTCAACGAGCAACTTAAAGTGCTTGAGGATCGAGACCAGGTGGATGACATCGTTGGAGCCTGGATGGCACTGCTCGAACGCCGTGCAGACGACGCGGGAGAGTTGCGGGGCGAGCATGCCGTCGAGCCAACGGGGATCGCGGGGCGAAAAGCCGCCGAGCAGCTCAACGCGCCGGTTGAGCATATCGAGCAGCTCGTCTTTGGAGAGGTCGGGGAAAACGTCGAGCAGGATCGTATCACCGCGCTGGATACGACGGGAGAGGTTGAAGACAGCGACGCCCGAGATGCCGAAGGCTCGAAACAGGACTTCACCGTCTTCGTGCCAGAGCTCATTATGATTGCGGGCGAGCGTCAAGCGGGCGCGGACGCGCAGGCCGTCCAACGTCTTGAGTGCCGCCCGATCGCCGACGACCGTTGCCGATACGGGGCAGAGGATGGGGCGCAGCGAAGTGAGGGGGAGGCTAAACGTATCGGCGATACCGGTGGGGTTGCCACCCGTGGCGATAATTACGGCATGTGCCTCCAGGGCCTCGTTCTTGCGAGGGACATCGGCGAGCGCTTTCCGAAGCGAGCGGAGCTCCGTTTTTCGGTCGTCGTGCTTTTTTGCCTTGAGCGCCCGCGCTGGACGGTCTATTTGGAGTGTCCAGCCTTCGGAAGCTTTGTGCGCCGAGGCAACGTTGGCTCCGCAGATTAAGGTAATACCTAGGCGGTCGCAAACGTTGAGAAGCGCGTCGCGCACCGATTCTGCGCGAAGGGAGCGCGGGTATAGCCGGCCTTCCTCGGAGGTTGTCATGATGCCCAGCGAGGAGAAGAAACCCATAAGCTCTTGTTCGGGTTGGGGGCCCATGACAGATTCGACGAATGCGGGGTGGTTATACCGCTGAGGATCAATCGATTCGTTGGAGAGGTTGCAGCGGCCGTTACCGGTCGCAAGGAGCTTTAGGCCGCAGGCGACATCGCGCTCAACGATGCAGACGCTTTTGCCAGCACGTGCGGCCGTAATGGCGGCGGCGAGGCCTGAAGCCCCGCCGCCGATTACCAGGACGTCATAGAAGGCGCTCGTGTTCACTTAGGCCTCGTCGGTCTCGTGCGGGGTAATGGCCTCGACGGCAGAGACTGCCTTGGGCAACATGCCATCGGGCAGCGCGGTCTCAACCTCGCCCTTATCGCAGGCCTCGGCGAGTGCCGGATTAATGGGAAGCGTGCCCAAGATGTCGAGGTTATAGCGCTCTGCGACCTCGGGGAGCTTGCTTTTGCCAAAGACCTCGATCTTCTTGCCGCAGTCGGGGCACTCGATATAGCTCATGTTCTCGACGATGCCCAGAATGGGGACGTTCATCTTCTCGGCCATGTTGACCGCCTTGGCGACGATCATCGAGACCAGGTCCTGCGGGCTCGTGACGATGACGATGCCGTCGACGGGCAGCGACTGGAAGACGGTGAGCGCGACGTCGCCTGTTCCCGGAGGCATGTCGACCAGCAGGTAGTCGATGGGGCCCCACGAGGTCTCGCTCCAGAACTGCCTAATGGCGCCTGCGATGACCGGACCGCGCCAAAGGACGGGGTCGGTCTCGTTTTGGAGCAGAAGGTTGGAGCTCATGACCTTGACGCCGTGCTCGGAGATTTCGGGCAGCATGAGGTTGCCAAGGGCATGGACGTGGCGTCCGCTCATGCCGAACATCTTGGGGATAGAGGGACCGGTGATGTCGGCATCGAGGACGCCGACCTTGTGGCCGTGACGGGCAAGCTCGGTGGCGATGGCACCGGTGACAAACGACTTGCCGACACCGCCCTTGCCGGAAAGCACGGCGATGACGCGTTTGACCTCGGACAGCGTGTTCTCCTCAAATTGCGACGGCGACGTTTGTCCGCCGGCGGCCTGTGCGTGCTCGCAACCCATGTATGACTCCTTTGTATATGTTGGGGCCGGAGCCCCGTGATGTGACACGAGCGTCATTGTACCCTCGTTTGCGAGCGGGAGTCATTTGCGATGCATTTGGGCCGAGCGTGCTTGCAATACGATGGGCCCAAGCGAATGGGCGGGCTTACTGAACTTTGCTGGCGAACTCGAGGTATTGCATGCGCTGCAGCTTGTCGATCGTCGAGGTGTATGGGCTGTCTTCAGATTCCAAGTTGTAGCGCAGCCCGTCGGCACCGAGATAGCCGGCGACATTGATGGTGGGCACATCTGACCTTGTTGCAAGCAGGGCCTTTTGATAGTCGGTGAGCGGGGCGCCGATCTTATTAAGGGTAATGGCTGCAATCTCGTTTGCCCCGACGGTGTCGTAGACGTTGAGCTCGGTATTGCCGGCGATTTCATAGTTAGCCCAGACGAAATAGGTTGACTGATAGACACGGAAAGCGTGGCTTGCCGTATCTTCCTGAGGGTACAGCTCGTCGTTGAGAGTCGTTGCGGCGCTCGGCTGATGGTCGCCAAAAAAGACAAGGACAACCGGTCTGCCGATATTGCGGAGCTCGTTGATAAAGTACTCGAGGTCCCGGTCGGATGCGTTGATGCAGGTGAGATAGGTGTTGAGCGCGCTATTGGCGCCCTCGCTGGCTCCCTCGACCCAATAGTTTGTCAGCTCTTCGGCGGGAACGGTGCCATAGTCGTAGCCGCCGTGATTTTGCATCGTGACGTCAAAGATGAACTGCGGCGCTTCGTCGGTTCTAAGCAGGTCGAGTATCTTGTCGTAGGTGGCGTAGTCGCATACGCCGGCATGGTAACAGGGCGCACCTTCGAAATCGCCGATTGAAAGAAAGTCTCCAAAGCCCAGCTGCTGATAGATCTTATCTCGATGGTAGTTGACGGGGTTTTGCGGGTGCATAGCGGTAGCGGTATACCCAAGCTCTTTAAGGTCCTTTGCCAGGCTGTTGACGCCATTCATCTGATACAGCTGATAGGGGATCTTGCCTAATCCGACAAAGGCCGTTGTCGCTCCGGTCAAAAATTCGAATTCGGAGTTTGCCGTTCCGCCACCGGTGACCGAAGCGAGCATGGTGCCGCGAACAAGTGTGTCGGGAAGCGAGTTGTAGAATGCGGGGCCGGTGTACCCGGCCGCCTGGAGCTGCTCAAAGCACGAAAGGTCGCTAAAACTCTCGTTCATGACGGCAACAATCGTCGGCTTGATTTCATTGAACTGGGCAACGGCAGCCGCGCGCTGCTCGCTCGAGCCATACGTGCTGTCGTAGGCGGCGGCGAGCTCCTGCTCGATGCTCTGCGCCTCATCGGGCGTATAGCCTTCGGGCTTCTCAATGGGCAACTCGTTGACCATTTCGGTGAACGAAGTGATAAAACCCTGAGACGTATATGTGGTGATGGGCTGCCAACGGTCAAATCCAAAATCCAGCGCCTGCTCCAAGTCGATGCTGGAAAAGCCTGAGAGCCCCACAACGGTCACTAGCAGAAAAGCGCAGAGGTTAGCGGCGATTGCGGGGAAGACATGGGTGGGCGTACGGAGCTTTCGCGGTCGGATAAGCGAAAGAAGCCCCAGGGAAATCTCCAGCAGGGCGAGAGAGGTTACGATTCCGGCGGTAAAGGTAAACTCGTATCCCTCGCTCACTTCCATTGCGGTGCCAAGGGCCAAGATATCGCTTGGCAGGATGGCTTCGCCTTTAAACGTTATGACGAAGTGCTCGGCAATGCCAAGGATGCAACAGGCGACGGGCACGAGGGCCATGACGCCTCCATGACGCTGTCCCAGCAAATAAAGGGAGAGCAGAACCGTCGCGAGCAGCCCGACGGAAAACCCGAATGAGTTGGCGGGAATGCGATAGAACGTTTCGTTACAGGCAATTTCGAGTGAAACGAACGAGAGCGCTGAAACAGCGGCGATGACAAGGATGTCACGGCAAATACAGGCAACCGTTCCCGTCGCAAGATCGGTTTGGTCGATAAGTCCCGAAACCAAGGGTTCGACAAGAAGTATGACGGCGGCAGCACCGAGCGCCGAATAAGAAAGGACCCATAGGGAACTGTCCTCATTTACGAGCAATTGATTCGTAATCCATGCAGCTACCACGCCGAGCGGGATGAGGAGCGTCGCGCACCAAAAGACGCGGGCAATGGGCGGCTTTTCATTGTGTTTGATTGAAAAATACACGCGCACGACGACGGTGGCCACGATAAGGACGGCGATGAATATGGGCAGATTGGCCATGTCGCTCGAAGTGATTTCAAGGGGGATATCTTCGGTCATGGACGTTCCTCTGTTACAGCAAACTAAGTTCAGTATTAGATTACTGTAACCTCTCCACGGTATTTCGAGAAACAAAGCACCCGATACGCAAAGCTAAAGGTCTGCGAATCTTGTATTACGAACATCTGTGCGCGTCGAGTGCGCTAAACTCATCGGCAGTATGATTCGATGCAATAGGAGGCAAGGAGCTTCCATGTCTGATTCTTCTATCGTTATTCGCGGCGCTCGTGAGCACAACCTCCGCGATATCGATGTTTCCATTCCGCGTGACCAACTCGTGGTCATTACCGGTCTTTCTGGCTCGGGCAAGAGCTCGCTGGCATTTGACACTATCTATGCCGAGGGCCAGCGTCGATACGTCGAGAGCCTTTCGAGCTATGCGCGCCAGTTCTTGGGCCAGATGGACAAACCCGACTTGGATTCAATCGACGGCCTTTCGCCGGCGGTGTCGATCGACCAAAAGACGACGTCTAAAAACCCTCGCTCGACGGTTGGCACCGTAACCGAGATTTATGACTATCTGCGCCTGCTGTTCGCCCGTGTGGGCACCCCGCACTGTCCCGAATGCGGCCGCGTCATTGAGCGCCAGACGACCGACCAGGTTGCCGACAAGGTCTTGGCGGCGGGGGAGGGCCGCCGCGCGTTTGTGCTGGCACCGGTGGTGCGCGGGCGAAAAGGCGAGTACTCCAAACTGTTTGAGGACCTTCGCGCCGAGGGCTTTAGCCGCGTGCGTGTCGACGGTGAAGTGCGCTCGCTCGACGATCCGATCGATCTGGACAAGAAGTTCAAGCACGATATCGAGGTCGTGGTTGATCGCATCGTGATCCGTGAGAACTCTCTGGGCCGTATAGCCGAGTCTGTTGAGCAGGCGACCGCGCTGGCTCACGGCAATGTAAACGTGTACATGCTGCCCGATCGTGATGCTCCCGAGGGGACCGAGGGCGAGCTGCTGGAGTATTCGTTAGCCTTGGCGTGCCCGGAGCATGGTCACTCCATTGACGATCTTCAACCGCGTGATTTTTCGTTCAACGCTCCCTATGGCGCATGTCCTGAGTGCGACGGCCTGGGCTTTAAGAAAACCGTTGATGCCGAGGCGCTGATCGAGGACCCCTCGAAGTCCATTGCCGACGGAGTCTTTGGTAGTCTGTTCGGCAATTCGAACTACTATCCGCAGATTTTTGCTGCGGTCTGCAAACACTTTAAGGTGAGCGCCGATACGCCGTGGGAGGACTTGCCTCCTCGCGTGCGTCGTGCATTCTTGGATGGCCTGGGCGATACGAAGATCTCGGTCGACTACCAAAAGCTCGACGGACGTCGCAGCCAGTGGGATACCAAGTTTTCGGGCGTTCGCAACATCCTGTACGAACGCTATACCGAGACGACGAACGAGAACACCAAGGCGCGCCTGGAGAAGTACATTCGCGAGGAGCCGTGCTCGAGCTGCCACGGCGCTCGTTTGCGCCCTGAGATGCTCGCCGTCACCGTGGGCGGCAAGTCCATTTACGAGGTTTGTTGCCTGTCGTGCCGTGAATCGCTCGAGTTTTTTGAGGGCCTGGAACTCACCGAGCGCCAACAGTTTATCGGCGGCCGTATCGTCAAGGAAATCCTGGAGCGCTTGCGTTTTCTGGTCGATGTTGGACTCGACTATCTGACGCTCGATCGTGCCTCGGCGACGCTTTCCGGTGGCGAGGCGCAGCGTATTCGACTGGCAACGCAGATCGGCGCGGGTCTCATGGGCGTGCTCTATATTCTGGACGAGCCCTCGATCGGTCTTCATCAGCGTGACAACGAGCGCCTGATTAAGACGCTCGAGCGCCTGCGCGATATCGGCAATACCGTTATCGTTGTCGAACACGACGAGGATACAATCCGTGCCGCCGATTACGTGATCGACATGGGGCCCGGCGCCGGCGTCAACGGCGGACACGTAGTCGCGGCGGGAACGCCTGCCGATATCATGGCGTGTCCCGAGTCGATGACGGGCGCTTATCTGACCGGTAAACGAATGATCCGGGTGCCTGATGAACGGCGCAAGCCCGGTCGCGGCTGCCTTAAAATTACGGGCGCTCGAGCCAACAACCTCAAAAACGTTACTGCCAAAATCGAGTTTGGTACGCTTACGGTTGTTACCGGCGTGTCGGGATCGGGCAAGAGCTCCCTGGTTACCGACACCATTGCGCCTGCCCTTACGAATGCCATTCACCGCTCGACGCGCCCTGTGGGTCCGTATAAAAAAATCGAGGGCATCGAGTGCATCGATAAGGTTATCGATATCGACCAGTCGCCGATTGGCCGCACGCCGCGCTCCAACCCTGCTACCTATATCGGCCTGTGGGATGATCTTCGCGCGCTGTTTGCGAGTACGCCGGAGTCGAAGGCGCGCGGCTACTCGCCGGGTCGTTTCTCCTTTAATGTGAGTGGCGGGCGCTGTGAGGCGTGCAAGGGCGATGGGCAGATTAAGATCGAGATGCACTTCCTTCCCGATATCTACGTTCCCTGCGAAGTTTGCGGCGGTAAACGCTACAACCGCGAGACACTCGAGGTCACCTACCGTGGCAAGACCATCTCGGACGTGCTCGACATGAGCGTCACCGAGGCGCTGGCCTTCTTTGGGAATATCCCGCAGATCAAGCGAAAGCTCCAGACGCTGTACGATGTAGGCTTGGGCTACGTGAGCCTGGGCCAGCCCGCCACGACGCTCTCGGGCGGCGAGGCGCAGCGTGTGAAGCTCGCCAAGGAGCTTCATCGACGCCAGACGGGCAAGACGTTCTATATTTTGGACGAGCCGACGACCGGTCTTCATTTTGAGGACGTCCGCCAGCTGCTCGATGTGCTGCAGCGCTTGGTCGATGCGGGCAACACGGTGCTGGTGATTGAGCACAACCTTGATGTCATCAAGGTTGCCGACCGCCTGATCGATATGGGTCCCGAGGGCGGTAACGGCGGCGGAACCGTCGTGGTTTCGGGCACACCGGAGCAGGTTGCGGACTGTCCGCAGAGTTATACGGGCAAGTTTTTGGCGCCTTTGCTCAGGCGTGACCGGGAGCGTCAGGCTCAACTTGATGCTCAATAAATAGGCGATTCAGTTTATGGGCGCCATCGACTCCTTGTGATTCGATGGCGCTTGCTGTGCCGAAGTGACGTATGCAGCCGAATTGGACATATACTTAATCTTTGCGTCCGAATGCGAGGGAAAGGATATGTCATGGCAAAGGCTGTAAAGACGCCAAAAACCAATGCGATGCGCGAGCTGGAAAGCGCCGGCATTTCCTATGTTCTACATACGTACGAAGACGATGGTGATGAGTCGGTGGGCCTGGGGGTCGCGATTTCGGAGCAGCTTGGCGAGGAGCCCGGTCAAGGATTTAAGACCTTGGTCTGCGTGACGCCGTCCAACGACCATGTCGTGTGCTGCATCCCTGTTGCCGATGAGCTCGATCTAAAGTCCGCCGCGCGTGCCGCGGGGGAGAAGTCCTTGGTTATGATGCATGTGAAGGATTTGCTTGCGGCGACTGGCTACGTTCGCGGCGGCTGCAGCCCGGTCGGTATGAAAAAACGCTACCGGACGCTCATTGATGAGACGTGTGTCCTTTGGGATACCATTTTTATTTCGGGAGGCAAGCGTGGTTATCAGCTCGAGCTTGCACCCGATGATTTAATTGCATTTTGCGGGGCGACGGTTGCCGCGATTACGAGAGAGGACTGAGCGATGCCGCAGGAAGAATTGAAGCGCGGAGCTCATTTTGCAAAAGAATCTGCGCCTCAGACACCCTCATCCGAAGCTTCTTCGTCGCGAGATGACACTGACGACATGGGCTCGTCGGACTACTCCACGGTTGGTCGTTCCGCCGGGCTTATGACCATCCTGACTATCGTGTCTCGCGTCACCGGTTTTATCCGCACGTGGGCAATGGCGGCCGCTATCGGCATGTCGCTACTCTCGTCCTCCTATCAGGTCGCCAACAACCTGCCCAATATGCTCTACGAACTCGTGATGGGTGGCATGCTCGTGACGGCGTTTTTGCCCGTGTACATGGGCGTGAGGCGTGAGCAGGGTCGCGAGGCCTCGAACGAGTACGTGGGCAACCTGCTCGGCATTCTGCTTTTAGTGCTGGGTGGCATTTCGTTGCTGGGGACCGTGTTCGCCCCGGGCTTTATCTGGACGCAATCGTTCCTTTCGGGTGACGGCGGCAGCATGGATACCGCTGCGTTCATGTTCCGTTTCTTTGCCATCCAGATTCTGTTTTATGGTTTGGGCTCGGTGTTCTCGGGCGTTCTCAACGCACACCGCGACTACTTCTGGTCGACGTTTGCCCCGGTCCTCAACAATGTGATCGTCATTGCGAGCTTTATGGGTTTTGCGCCCGTGTCCGCACAGTTTGGCGAACGTGCCGGCATCATCTTGATTGCGGCCGGTACGACCCTCGGTGTCTTTGTTCAGATGGCATGTCAGATCCCCGCGCTTGGCAAGCACGGCGTGCATCCCCATATCCATATCGACTTTAAGGACCCCGCACTGCGGCAGACGATTGCGCTCGGTATCCCGACGCTGCTCGCCACGGTGTGCATGTTTGTCTCGACTTCTATCACCAACGCTGCCGCGCTGGTGGTCCAGCCCGAGACTGGTCCTTCCGTCATCGCCTATGCGCGCCTGTGGTACACGCTGCCCTACGCGCTGATTGCCGCCTCGCTTTCGACGGCGCTCTATACCGAGCTCTCTCACGACGCGCAGGAGAAGGATTACGACAGCGTTCGCACGGGCATTTCGCGTGGCGTCGCCCAGATGCTGTTCTTCCTGATTCCGTTCGCGCTGTACCTGATTGTCTTCGCGCGCCCGCTCAACATGATCTACTGTGCTGGCAAGTTCGATGAATCCGGCGTGGCGCTGGTGTCCGAGTACCTTGCCTACCTGGCGCTCTCGCTGCCGCTCTACGGCGTGGTCGTGTTGATGCAGAAGAGCTTCTCTGCCTTGCTCGACATGAAGCCCTATAGCCGCTATTGCCTGTATTCCGCCATCGGCCAGGCCGGCTCGGTTCTGCTGTTTGGCGTTGTGCTGGGCTTCGGTATGCCGGCAATCGCGCTTTCGTATGTCGTCGACTACGTGATCTTGGTCGGCTGTTCGCTGTGGTGGCTGCGTCGTCGCCTGCGTGGCCTTCAGGTCAAATCTATCCTACATGGCGGTTTCTTTGGCCTTTTGCTCGGTGGCCTAGGTGCTGCCGCAGGCGCCGGCGTCATGTGGGCGCTTGAACACTTTGTCGGGGCACTTGGCGGCTCGATTCTGATTACTCTTGGCTACGTTTGCGTTGCGGGTGTCGCCTCGCTTGTTGTTACCTTTGGCCTTGCCGTCGTCCTTAAGATGCCCGAGGTCTCGGCGCTGCTTCGTCGCAAGTAGGTGCGCGTGGCCGGTCACGACAACATACCAACGCTTGCCGAGCAGGTTTCGCGCGTTCCCACACAGCCCGGATGCTACCTTTGGAAGGATGCCAAGGGCGATGTCATCTACGTGGGCAAGGCGAAAAACCTGCGCGCCCGCATGCGTCAATACGTGACACTGCAGGATGAGCGTCAAAAGATCCCGCTGATGATGCAGCTGGTGGCGAGCTTTGACTACATCGTTGTCGAAACCGAGCATGAGGCGCTTGTACTCGAGCGCAACCTGATCGGCCAGTACCATCCGTACTTTAACGTCGACCTCAAGGATGACAAGAGCTACCCCTTTATCGCCATTACAAAGGGCGACCTGTATCCCGCGATCAAATACACGCGTGAGCGTCATAAGCCGGGAACGCGCTATTTTGGACCCTATACCGATAGCCGTGCGGCACGTGAGACGATAGATACGCTGCGCAAGGTTATCCCCATCTGCTCTGCATCCTGTGCGGAGTGGCGTCGTTGTCGCCGTACCATCGAGTCCCACAAGGGCGAGGAAGACATCGTCAATATGATTTGCGCACAAAACGGGCGTCCCTGCTTTGACTACCATGTCGGGCGCGGCCCGGGTGCGTGTGTCGGCGCGATTTCCCCGGCAGACTATGCCAAGAACGTCAAGCGTGTCGAGCGCTTTTTGTCGGGCCATCGCAAGGATGTCGTCGATGAGCTGACCTCCGAGATGACGGATGCCGCCGAGGCGCTCGACTTTGAGCGCGCGGCACGCGTCAAACGTCGTTTGGAGGTCATCAGGGGTCTGGACGATCGTCAGCAAGTCGTTTTTCCCTCCAGTGTCGATATCGATGTCATCGGGTTCTATCGCGAGGAGACCATCTCCGCCGCTTGCGTCTTCGTCGTTCGCGAGGGCCGAACAGTTCGCACCTGCGAGTTCATTCTCGACAAGGGTCTTGATGTTGACGAGGAAGAGCTCCAGTCGGGCTTTCTTAAGCGCTATTACGACGAGACGGCTGATATTCCAGCTGAGGTCAACCTTTCCGTCGAGCTTGAGGATGCGGAGGCGCTGGGGGAATGGCTTGCGGGCAAGCGCGAGCGTTCCTGCCATCTCCATAGGCCGCAGCGTGGCGAAAAGCACCGTTTGCTCGATATGGCATCCAAAAATGCGCGCCATGCCCTCATGCGCTACATGATGCGAACGGGGTACGCTGACGACCGCACCAATCAGGCGCTCCTGGAGCTCGAAAGCGCGCTGGCGCTGCCAGCGCCGCCGATGCGTATCGAGTGCTTCGATATCTCGACGCTGCACGGAACCTTTACCGTCGCCTCGATGGTGGTGTTTACCAACGGACGCGCCGACAAGAGCCAGTACCGTCGTTTTAAAATTCAGGCCGAATTGGACGAGGCAAACGACTTCGTGTCGATGTCCGAGGTTTTGGGACGACGCTATGCTCCCGAGCGCATGGCCGACGAGCGCTTTGGATCGCGCCCCGATTTGCTCGTTGTCGATGGCGGTAAGCCGCAATTGACCGCTGCGATCAAGCAACTTGAGGCTCTTGGGCTCGATATACCAGTTTGTGGCTTGGCAAAGGCCGATGAGGAGGTTTTCGTGCCTTGGGACGAGACTCCAGTCGTGCTTCCGACCGGGTCCGCGTCGCTCTATCTAATCAAACAGGTGCGCGATGAATCGCACCGTTTTGCCATCACGTTCCATCGCGAATTGCGCGATAAAGCCATGACGGTTTCGGTACTCGATGACGTTCCAGGCGTGGGACCCACCAGAAAACGTGCCCTTATGCGCCATTTTGGCTCGATGAAGCGTTTGCGCGCGGCGAGCGAGCAAGAGATCGCGGAAGTTCGAGGCGTTCCGGCCGATGTCGCCAAAGCGGTCCACGAGGCACTTGTTGCATGGAATGCCGAGCGCGCCGAGGCGGCGGCTGGCCATTCCGATAGCTAAACACGAGCCAAACAACTGATATACATGATTGGCCGATTTTCAACCATTTATTTCGCGGCGATTACCTGTCGATTTCGGGTTTTATTAACGCTAAAACGTTTGACTAGCCATGGTGAACAACCCTGCTATCCTGCGGGTTGACGATGACTGATATCTCACCTCGTCGATACATACTGTCTGGCGAATCGTTTGTCAATGAATTCGGTGAACGGTAGTAAATACCGTTCAAGCGTATGTATGTATCGGTCGCCGAGCGCGGCACCTCAGTTGGGTTCGTCGGTAGGTAAGGTATATATCGTCCGCAAGTTGCGCGGGGGCAAGTCTAGGTGCTCCCGGGTAAGATTCTCTATTGATAGGAGAAGACATGGCCATCATCAACAAGGGTATGTCCAGGCGTTCGTTCCTCGGCCTCACCGGCAGCGTCGCTGCTGTCGCAGGGCTTGGTCTCACTGGCTGCGGTGGCAGCTCTAGCGACGAAGGTTCCGCTTCCGGTTCCACCGATTCCGCCAACCGTGGCGGCGGCGTGATCACCGCTGGTTCCGCTTACGCTCCGTCCAGTTTCGACCCCGCCAGCACCGGCTCCGCTGTGGGCCTGGGTGCTAACTGGCACGTCGTCGAGGGCCTCTACGGCATCGATTACCACGACTACAGCACCTTCAACGAGCTCGCCACCGACGATCCCAAGTCTGTGGACGACACCACTTTCGAGGTCACCATCCGCAAGGGCGCCAAGTTCTCCGATGGCACCGAGGTCACCGCTGACGATGTCGTTGCCTCCTACACCGCTTGCGCCGCTTCCGCTACCTACGCTCCGTTCTTCCAGCCCTTCGAGTCCATCGAGGCCAAGGACGCCAGCACCGTGACGGTCAAGACCAAGGTCCCCAACTTCTCCCTGCTCAAGGATCGTCTGGCCATCGTCCGCGTTACCCCGGCCACCCAGACCGAGGAGGATCGCGCCAAGCAGCCGATCGGCTCCGGCCCCTGGATGTACGACTCTATTTCCGATACCGAGATCACCCTGGTTCCCAACCCCGAGTACAACGGTGAGTATGCTGCCGAGGATAAGAAGATCCAGTACAGCATCCTGACCGACCCCACCGCTCGCGTTACCGCTCAGCAGGAGGGCTCCACGCTCGTTATGGAGCTCGTTACCGCTGACGCCGTCGACCAGCTCGAGAGCGCCGGTTGCAAGATCGATAACGTTCAGGGTTTCGGCACCCGCTTCATCATGTTCAACGTCGCCAAGGAGCCTTGGAACAACGTCAAGGTCCGTCAGGCTGTCATGTATGCGCTCGACACCGAGAAGATGGTCAGCAACACCTTCGCCGGCCTTGCCACCGCTGCCAGCTGCTACCTGCCCAAGAGCTTCACCAACTATCATGAGGCTTCCACGGTGTACAAGACCGACGCCAAGAAGGCTAAGAAGCTCATCGAGGAGTCTGGCATCACCCCGGGTGCCATCACCCTGCGCACCACCGACAACGAGCAGATTAAGGGCATGGCCGCCCAGGTCAAGAACGACCTCGATGCTCTCGGCTTCGATGTGACCATCCAGACCGATACCTCGCCGGCTACCTACGCTGCCATCGACGGCGGCGAGGCCTACGATATCCTTCTTGCCCCTGGCGATCCTTCCTGCTTCGGCGCTGATCCCGACCTGCTGCTCAACTGGTGGTACGGCGACAACGTCTGGATGCAGACCCGTTGCCCGTGGAAGGAGTCCGCTGAGTGGCAGAAGCTCCACGGTCTCATGGACGAGGCTCTTGCCGCTGAGGGCGATGAGCAGCAGAAGAAGTGGAACGAGTGCTTCGACATCATTGCCGACAACGCCGTTCTGTACCCTGTTGTTCACGTCAAGACCGTCTCCGCTTTCTGGGACGATCCGTCCACTGCGCCCAACGGGGAGGCCCTCGATGGCTTCAAGGGCATCGGCACGACGAGCATGTCCTTCAGGGGCGTTGCGACCGTCAAGGCGTAAGACTCGCTTGAGTCTGTATGCAGGATGTCGGCCGTTGGGACCGTATCCTCATAGTTGAAACAAAGACCCGGGCGGCAACGATGTCGCTCGGGTCTTGTAATGAGTATCCGTACTCATATACCAGTTGGTCCTACCGACAAAAGAAAGGGGAGAGAACGTGAACAACTTGCTACGTTTGATTGGAAGGCGTCTTGTGGCGCTGCCGATCATGGCATTGGGCGTCACCGTCCTGGTGTTCTTCCTTATGTCGTTCTCCAAGACCGACCCCGCCTACACGGCGTTGGGTGACGGTGCCTCGCCCGAGGCGGTTGCCGAGTACCATGAGAAGTATGGTCTGGACGACCCCTGGCCCGTGCGCTACGTGCGCTATATGGGTGATCTGATCCATGGCGACATGGGCACCTATGGTGCTGCTCGCAACTCCGTTGCCAAGCGCATCTCCACGGCCCTGCCCGTCACGATGCAGCTGACCTTTATCGGTCTTGCTATCGGTGCGGTCGTTTCGTTTTTGCTCGGCGTCATTGCGGCACTGTATCGCGACAAATGGCCGGACCAAGTGATCCGCGTCTTTTCCATCGCCGGCTTGGCAACCCCGTCGTTCTGGCTTGCCGTTCTGTTGATCCTGCTGTTCTCTTCCTACCTTAAGGTGCTCCCGGCATCGGGTGCTCTGCCTCACTTCACCACGAATCCGGTTGGCTATCTGGGACGTATGATTATGCCCGCTATCGCCTTGGCATTTCCGCTGACGGGCCAGATGACTCGTATCGTGCGTACCGCCATGGTCGAGGAGCTCGATAAGGATTATGTCCGTATGGCTCGCGGCGCCGGCGTTCCCGAGAAGGTCGTCGTCGGCATCAACGTTTTGCGCAACGCACTGATCACCCCGGTCACCACCCTCGGTCTTAAGATCGGTTACCTCATGGGCGGCGCCGTCGTCATCGAGGTTATCTTCAACCTCCCCGGCATGGGCACCGCGATTCTGCAGGGCGTTCAGGGCAACGAGGCGAACCTGGTTCAGGGCGTCGTTATCGTCGTTGCTCTTGCCTTCATCATCATCAACATCGTGGTTGACATGCTCTACCTGCTCATCAACCCGCGCATCAGGACGGTGTAGATTATGGTAAAGATTCGAGAGAAGCAAACCGAGCAGCTCGAGAAGGCTGCCTCTAAGGGGCTCAAGCTCGGTGGCTGGAAGAAGATGACGCTGTCTTCTAAGATTGCAGCCGTCGTGCTGGTGCTGGTCGCCCTGACTGCGATTCTGGCGCCCCTTCTTGCCCCCTATAGCCCGGTCGAGATCTTTACGGCTCGCCAGGCTCCCGGCAACGGATTTATTTTCGGTACCGACGATAAGGGTCGCGACATTCTGTCGCGTATGCTCTACGGTGGTCGTTACTCGCTGATTATCGGCTTTGGCGCCACTGCCATGGCTCTGGTCTGCGGTTCGGTCGTAGGCGCCCTTGCAGCGGTTTCGCGCAAGGCCGTCTCCGAGACGATCATGCGTATCTTGGACATCATCATGTCCATCCCCGGCATCGCCCTCGCGGCCGTCTTCGTCTCCATCCTGGGCAACTCCGTGCCGTCGATCATCTTCGCCATCGGCTTTATGTACACTCCGCAGATTGCCCGTATCGTGCGCGCCAACATCGTGTCCGAGTACGGCGAGGACTATGTCCGTGCGGTCATCGTTTCCGGCGCCAAGGCTCCGTGGATTTTGATCAAGCATGTTCTGCGTAACTGCATCGCCCCGATCATGGTCTTCACCGTTACCCTGGTCGCCGACGCCATCATCTTCGAGGCCTCGCTGACCTTCATCGGCGCTGGTATTCAGGAGCCCACCGCTACCTGGGGCAACATCCTCGCCGACGCCCGCGGCGGCGTGCTTGCCGGCCGTTGGTGGCAGGCGCTGTTCCCGGGTCTGGCCATCATGATCACCTGCCTGGCGCTCAACATCCTCTCCGAGGGCATTACCGACGCCATGGCCGCTGCTCCCTCCGCCGCCCTGGATCCGACCGATTCCTCCAAGCGTCGCGAGGCCGACCTGCTGGTCTCCGACCCCGTTCGCGCCTACAAGGAGCAGGCCCAGTCCCTCTCCGCTCGCCTTGGCGCCCTGCGCGATGTCGAGCTCAAGCGTGACGATCGCCATGTGCCCGACGAGTCCGTTGAGCCGATCCTTTCGGTACGCGATTTCTGCATCCAGTTTGAGCACCACGGTGACATCAACGTCGTCGACCACGTCAACTTTGACGTCCGTCCCGGCCAGACCATGGGCCTGGTAGGCGAGTCCGGCTGCGGTAAGTCCATCACCACGCTGGCCATCATGGGTCTGACCGATGATGACGAGCACCTTTCCGGTGAGGTTCTCTGGGAGGGTCGCGACCTGCTCAAGATGAGCAAGAAAGAGTGGTTCGGCCTGCGTGGTACCGATATCGCCATGGTCTATCAGGACGCCCTGTCCTCGCTCAACCCCTCCATGCTCATTTCCGCCCAGATGAAGCAGCTCACCAAGCGTGGCGGCACCCGTAGCGCCGAGGAGCTCCTGGAGCTCGTGGGCCTCGACCCCAAGCGTACGCTCGAGAGCTATCCGCATGAGCTTTCCGGTGGTCAGCGTCAGCGCGTTCTGATCGCTATGGCCCTTACCCGCGACCCCAAGCTGGTCATCTGCGACGAGCCCACGACCGCTCTGGACGTTACCGTCCAGAAGCAGGTCATCAAGCTGCTCAACGATCTTCAGGCCAAGCTCGGCTTTGCCATGATCTTCGTTTCGCACGACCTGGCGCTGGTCGCCGAGGTCGCCCACAACATCACGGTTATGTACGCTGGTCAGGTTATCGAGCAGGCGCCCACCAAGGAGCTGCTCACCAACCCGATTCACGAGTACACCCGCGGTCTTCTGGGCTCCGTTCTGTCCATCGAGAGCGGTTCGGGCCGCCTGCACCAGGTGCCCGGCGCCGTTCCGAGTCCGCGCGATTTCCCCAAGGGCGATCGCTTCGCGCCCCGCTCGAGCCATCCGCGTATTGGCCTGGACACCCGTCCGGTCTTCAAGCGCGTGCCCGGCACCGAGCACTTCTATTCCGAGCTCCCCGACGAGGTGCTCAAGGCAAATGGTTTGACCCCTCACGCGGAGGTGATGTAGATGAGCGAGACCGCAGTCAACGGCGTCGAGCCGATCATCTTCCTTGATGACGTCCACGTCACCTTTAGGACCCGTACCGGCTCGATTCTGCACCCCAACCTGGTTCACGCCGTCCAGGGTGTAACGATTAAGCTCATGCCCGGTCAGACGATCGGCATCGTCGGCGAGTCCGGTTGCGGTAAGTCCACCACCGCTAACGTCATGTGCGGCCTGCAGGCCCCCACGAGCGGCAAGGTCTACTTTAAGGGCAAGGACGTTACCAAACGTACCGCCGAGGACCGTCGCCATATGGGTCGCGTCATCTCGGTCGTGTTCCAGAACCCGGCCACGGCGCTCAACCCCCGCATGGTCGTTCGCGAGCAGCTGCTCGACCCCATGCGCGTCCACAACTTGGGTACCGAGGCCGAGCAGGAGAAGCGCGTCAAGGAACTCTTGGAGCTCACCGGTCTGCCCAGCTCTGCCGCCGAGGTTCTTCCCGGCCAGCTTTCGGGCGGTCAGCGCCAGCGCGTGGCAATTGCCCGTGCCCTGTCGCTGAACCCCGACGCCATCATCGCCGACGAGCCCACCTCGGCTCTGGACGTTTCGGTCCGCGCACAGATTCTGAACCTGCTGACCGACCTTAAGAAGGAGCTCGGCCTGGCCATGGTGTTCATCAGCCATGACATCCAGACGGTCCGCTATATCTCTGACGACATCATCGTTATGAATGGCGGCAAGATCGTCGAGCAGGGCGAGGCCAAGCAGGTCTTCCAGCATCCCCAGGACCCCTACACCAAGATGCTGCTCGGCGCTGCGCCGTCGCTGCTGCACCCCAAGCTCGGCGAATAGCCTCGCTTTCCCTCCCGTGCGCCCGGTTCCCTTGCCGGGCGCACCTCCGTTGCGATTTCGAAAGGTTGGGTTCACGAGCCATGCCAAGTGCTCAGGAGCTACAACATCAATTTGGTGAATATCGAGGCGCCATGCCCCGTCCATCAGATTTCGATCTCTTTTGGAAGGATCGCATGGCCGAGGCCGACGCCGTCGGGCTTGACTATGCGATCGACACGGCATCGGTCACCGATGCCGCGACCTGCCAACTTTTCGACCTCTGGTATACCGGCATGTGTGGCGCTCGCCTGCATGCCAAGTACCTTAAACCCGTCTCGGACGAGCCCGTGCCATTGGTGCTTCAGTTCCATGGGTATCCGGGTGCAAGCCGCAGCTGGTTTGAGCAGGCGTCGTTTGCGGGCATGGGCATGGCACTCATCGCCCTCGACTGCCCCGGCCAAGGAGGTCCCTCCGAGGACATTGGTGGATTTGAGGGCACAACGGTTGCCGGGCATATCGTCGCCGGCATCGACGGCGACCCGGCCAACCTCTACTATGTCCGCTTGCACCAAGATATTCGAATCCTGTGCCGTATTGTTCGTGAGCTCGAGGGCATCGATCTTGTCCGTGTGTTTGTGAACGGCGCGTCGCAGGGTGGTGGTTTGGGCATTGCGACCTGTGCGCTTAACAGCGAGCTTATCAATCGTGCCGCCATCCTCTATCCCTTCCTGTCAGATTTCCGCCTAGTCTGGGATTTGGATGCAGACGACATTGCCTACGAGGGCCTGCGCTATTGGTCTCGCTGGTTTGACGAGGACTCGACTCGTATTGACGAAGCCTATGCCAAGCTGGCGTACTTCGATTCCAAGAACTTTGCCCCTATGGTCAAATGCCCCGTGCTGTTTGGCACCGGCACAGCCGATATCGTCTGCCCGCCAGCGACGCAGTTTGCGGTCTATAACAACCTGACCTGCGAAAAGCGTCATGAGTTCTTTGAAGGCTTTGGCCACGAGGAGATTCAGGATTTTGACGATCTGATCATTCCGTTTTTCTGCAAGGGAGGGGAGGCTCATGTCTAAGTGCGAGAGCAATGTTAACGAGCTGATAGTCCCCGGGCTCGTGGGAATTCCTGGAACGGTTTCGTCAAGGCTCGCAGAATATCGGGACTGGCGCGGTGATGTCCAAGCAGATGTTTCTGATTTAGAGACATGCGCTTCGAATCTTGAGATTCAAGGCCTGGCCATTACGGCGATTGACTTTGTTAACCCCTGCGCCCGTTACTCGGAGGTCTCCTTTGAGCTCGGTGACGATGCGATTCACGCTCGTTTGATCGAGCCTGTCGGTCGTGCCCGAGTATCTGAGCGTGTGCCGTTGTGCCTGATGTTCCACGACATCGATCGGCCTGTGCGCGGCTGGCATCACATGACGAGATTTGCCGCCATGGGGTATGCCGTCCTCGCGCTGGATGACGATGTTGCTGGTGCGGACGACCTGCAGCGGGGGATTTCTTCGCCCGCTTTTGTCGAGCGCGTCCGTTGGGGTTGCGCGCTGGCGAAGGTGGCGCGCAATCTTGATGGCATGGACCCCGACCGCATCTTTGCATGGGGCGAGGGTCTTGGCGGCGGAGTCGCGCTGGCGGTTTCTGCTCTGGACGAGCGGGGCCTCGCCTGCACGGCGGTTGCCAATCCGCTTCCTGGCGGCCTCGAGGCGCTGTCGTCTCGGGTGCGCGGATCGGTGCTCATGGGCACATCGCTTATGGATACCGTGAGCGATCCCAAGGATCAGTTTGCCGTATTCAACGGTCTTGAGTGTGACCGGAGGCATATCGTCTATGCAAAATACGCTCACGAGCGCATCAATGCGTTCGAAAACGAAGTCGTCGACTTTTTTAACCAAACGTTCTACTCGTGTTCTTTGGCCTAGACGGCCTGGACACTGCCAACAAGAGTGGGTGGCATAGGGTCGCCCGCCAGACAGCTAAGGAGATTCTTGTGGCAACTCAGAAATTCACCGGCGTTATCCCTCCCGTCGTAGTTCCCGATACCGAAGATCACCAGCTCGACGTTGCCTCCTTTGAGCGCAGCATCAACCGCATGATCGATGCCGGCGTCGATGGCTTGTTCTTCCTGGGCTCCTCGGGCGAGGTCGTCTTCTCCACCGACGAGCGTCGCCGTCAGATCATCGCCGAGGCCGTCCGTATCGTCGACCACCGCGTTCCCGTTCTGGTCGGCATCATCGACACCGAGACCGAGCGCATGATCGAGCACGGTAAGGTCGCTCAGGAGCTGGGCGCCGATGCTCTCGTCGCCACCTGCCCGTTCTATGCCCTGCAGGGCATGACCGAGGTCGAGGAGCACTTCCGCATCCTGCATGAGGAACTCGACCTGCCCATCTTCGCCTACGACATCCCCGTGTGTGTCCACACCAAGCTCCCCTGGAAGCTTCTTGCCAAGCTCGGTGCCGAGGGCGTTCTGGCCGGCGTCAAGGATTCCTCGGGTGATGACATCTCGTTCCGCTACCTCGTTCAGGAGAACGAGAAGAACGGCCATCCGATGAGCATCCTCACCGGTCACGAGGTTGTTGTCGACGGCGCTTATCTCGGTGGCGCCGACGGTTCCGTCCCGGGTCTCGCCAACGTTGAGCCCGAGGGCTACGTGCGTCAGTGGAAGGCCGCTCAGGCTGGTGACTGGGCTACCGTCAAGGCCGAGCAGGATCGCCTCAATGAGATTTCGCATATCTGGGATGTCACCTCGGGCGTCCAGGGCTATGCCGGTGGCGTCGGCGCCTTCAAGACCGCTATGAACCTCATGGGTATCTTCGACAGCCCGACCATGCCGCGCCCGGTGAAGGCCATGACCGGCGAGAACGTCGAGGCTATTAAGAAGGTCCTCCAGGACAACGGTCTCCTGTAAAGCTTCCCCGGGCACCCGATCTTGGGGCTCAAGCGGTCGAGCGTGACCCATTAGGTCAACGCCCGACCGCTTTCACCCCAACCTCGAACACCCGGGAAACCTTTACCAAGCTGCGGCGATAACGCAGCCTTCATTTCCTGTAGTTGTTTTTATCTCCTAAGGAGAGCGACATGGAGAACAAGTACGTCTGCTCTGTCGATATCGGCGGAACTAAGATCGCGACTGCCATCATGGAGTACCCGGCTGACGGTAGTGTGCCCCGTCCCGTCTTTGAGGCCGAGGTTCCCACCGAGGCCCAAGAGGGCGGCGAGGCCGTCTTCCAGCGTATCGAGGCGTCCATCAAGGCCGCTCTCGAGGCGAATCCCGATGTCGAGGTCCTTGGCGTCGGTATCGGCGCCGCCGGCGTCGTCGATCCCAAGACGGGCGCCATCGCGTATGCCAATGAGATCATGCCCGGCTGGTCCGGCGTTCAGTTGGGGCCGCGTCTGCGCGAGGACCTCGGTCTTCCCGTTGCCGTTGTGGGCGACGTGCAGGCTCATGCTCTGGGCGAGGCCCACTGGGGCGTCGGCAAGGGCAAGTTCTCCGTCTTGTGTCTTGGCATCGGCACGGGCATCGGCGGCGCATATGTCGAGAGCGGCCGCGTGATGCAGGGCTTCCATGGTGCTGCCGGTCATATGGGCCACATTGAGTGTTCGGCTGCCGCCGGCATTCCCTGCGCCTGCGGGCGTTCCGGCCATCTGGAGTCGGTTGCTTCGGGCACTTCCATTGGTCGAATGTACGATGAGCGTTTTGGCCGCGTCGACCCCAGCCGTCCTTCGGTCGGTCGCGATGTGAACGATCTGTGCCGTGCGGGCGACGCAAAGGCGACCGAGGTCATCCATGACGCCGGCTTTGCGCTGGGGGCCAGCTTGGGCTCGCTCGCTAACATCCTGGACCCTGAGGTCATCGTGCTTTCGGGCGGCGTGATTCACCAAGGTCCCGATTGGCGTTCGCAGACGTGGAAGGATTCGGTGCACGAGGGCTATGCCAGCCAGGCGCTCGATCCGCTTCAGGACACGCCGATCCTCATCGGTTCTCTGGAGGGCGATGCTCCGCTCATCGGTGCCGCCGAGCATCTTCTTGCTTCGTTGAAGTAAACGTATCTTCTGTAGGAGCCTCCCGAGACAACACGCCTCGGGAGGCTGTTCTGAGAAAGGTTGCAGCCTTATGACCGTCGATCCTTTGATTCAATCCCTGAAGGGTAAGCTCGTCGTGAGCGTTCAGGCGTATATGGGCGAGCCGCTTCGTACGCCCGAGACCATGGCTCAAATGTCTCGTGCTTGCGAGCTCGGCGGCGCCGCCGCCATTCGCTGCCAGGGCCTTGCCGACATTGCCGCCATTAAGGGTCGCTGTGAGGTTCCTGTTATCGGCCTGTGGAAGGATGGGCACGAGGGCGTTTACATCACGCCGACGCTGCGTCACGCTCGCGCCTGCGTTGCTGCGGGTGCCGATATCGTGGCGATCGACGCCACCGATCGTCCGCGCCCCGATGGCAAGACGGTCGAGGATACCTTCCGCCCGCTGCACGAGGAGGGTGTGCTCCTGATGGCGGATTGTGCCACCATCGAGGATATTCGCCGTGCTGTTGATATGGGCTTTGACCTGGTATCCACCACGCTTTCTCACGGCGTCGCCGCCATCGACTGCACCATGGCCGATGGCCCCGACCTGCCGCTCCTGCGTCAGGCGACTGAGGAATTCCCCGGCCTTCCTATCATTTGCGAGGGTCGCGTGCATACGCCCGAGGAGGCTCGCGCCGCGATCGATGCTGGCGCCTGGGCCGTTGTCGTCGGCACCGCCATCACGCACCCCACGAGTATTACGAGTTGGTTCAAGGCTGCACTTGAGGCGTAAGACAGGCCTCGTATCCGCTCGGGGCGGTATACTCAATATAGGCAATTGACCGCGCGGGATCCGGGTTGCTGGGTCCCGCGCTTGTTTTCGGGAGGCAGCACATGCAAAAGGGAGATGCCATGGATGCGGCGGAGCGCTCGGAGCGCATCCCCGATATCGTCATCATCACCGGAATGTCCGGATCGGGCCGCACACAGGCCATGCACGTGTTCGAGGACATGGGCTATTTTTGCATCGATAACCTGCCTCCGCGTCTCATCGCCCAGCTTGCCGAGCTCGTCGGCATCAATACGGGCGTGGGCAGGCATCTCGCCGTCACCTGTGACCTGCGCAGCCAGGGCTTGTTCGATGAGCTGCTCGATGCCGTTGCCGCACTCGAGGAGCGCGAGATGAGCTGTGACATCGTGTTTCTCGAGGCCTCTGACGAGGTGCTGATCCGTCGTTATAGCGAAAACCGCCGCCGCCATCCCATTGCCAAGCCGGGGGAGACTACGGCCGATGCGATTCAGCGCGAGCGCCTGCAGCTGCAGGGTGTGCGCGACCGAGCCGATATGATCATCGACACGAGCCGCCTGCGTACCTCTGCCCTGCGCAACAAATTGCGCAGGGCGTTCTCCGAGTTGTCCGACCAGCAGCTCATGGACGTTCACGTGTTCTCGTTTGGCTTTAAGCACGGTATGCCCGTTGAGGCGGACATTATGATCGACGTTCGCTTCCTGCCCAATCCGTTCTACGATCCCGAGATGCGCACCATGACCGGTCTCGATAAGAAGGTCTCCGACTTTGTTCTGGACCATCCCAAGACCCAGGAGTTCTGGAAAGCTTGGACGCAGCTGCTCGATACGGTGATGCCGGGCTATATCGCGGAGGGCAAGCCACAGCTTTCTATTGCCATCGGCTGCACGGGCGGTCAACACCGCAGCGTTGCCATCGCCGAGGCCACGGCACGTTATTTGGAAGGCGCTCAATATCACGTGAGCATTTCCCACCGCGACCTGTCGCGCGCCAACACGAAAGCATAGGCCTGCATGTCGTTTACCGCCGAGGTGCGTGACGAGCTCGCGCGCTGCGAACCCGAATGTGAATACTGCGATTTGTCGACGCTTGCCGCCCTGACGCGTGTGAGCGGTACACTTTCGCTGGCCGGCTCCGGGCGGTATCGTTTGACGGTCGCGACCGAGACGGGCGCCGTCGCGCGCACGATGATCACACTGACGCATCGCATCCTTAAGCTCAAAACGGAATTCACCGTTCGTAAATCTGTATTGCATAAGGTTCGAAACTACCTCATCACCTTGCCTGATCAGCCAGACCTGGATAAGGCTCTGGTGCTGCTGGGCATCCTCGACCGCAGGGGAGGACTTGTCGCCGGCGTGCCCCGACATATCGTTGCCCGTCCCTGCTGCAGGCTTGCCTATATCCGCGGCGCGCTCATCGCGGGCGGCTTCGTGGCCGATCCACGCGGCGATTTTCATTTGGAGATCGCGGTGCAGGGCGAGCAATATGCCAAGGGGCTTTGCGATCTGTTGGAGCAGATTGGGGTCCATGCTCGTGTTAATGCGCGGCGGGGGTCATATGCCGTGTACATTAAGAGCGCCGAGGAGATCGAGCAGCTCCTAAAGCTGGTCGGCGCCAAGCGCAGCGTTGCCGAGATCGAGGAAGCGCGCGCGGTCAAATTGGTTAAGAACGACGTAAACCGTCGCGTGAACGCCGAGCTCGCCAACCAGACCAGAAGCGCCGGTGCCGCCCAGCATCAGCTTGCGTTGATCGATGAGCTCGAGCAGCGTGGCCTTCGCGATGCGCTTCCGGATGCCTTGGCGGTCTTTTGCGACCTGCGCGAGCGCTACCCCGATCTGTCACTGCGTGATTTGGGGGAGATGGCTGACCCTCCCTTGTCGAAGTCGGCCCTCTACCATCGTGTTTTACGGCTTGAAAAGCTCATTGAAGCAAACAGGTAGTTTGAAGTATCGACTTATATATGGATTTAACTGCTATTTTAGTCTTTAAAACGTTTTAACGTAAATTTGATTTTCAATTTCGAGCATTCTCGTGAAATTCAAGTCAAAAAAAAGGTATATTAGGCGAGTGGTTAGTTTGTGGGCCTCAACGGCGGGCGCTGTAGCTCGCGGGGGCCTTACGAAAGGAGACACAATGGCAGTAAAGGTTGCTATTAACGGCTTCGGTCGCATCGGTCGTCTGGCTTTCCGTCAGATGTTCGGTCATGAGGGCTCCGAGATCGTCGCTATCAACGACCTCACCTCTCCCGATATGCTCGCTTACCTGCTGAAGTACGACTCCACGCAGGGCAACTACGCTCGCGATCACGAGGTCGTTGCTGGCGAGGATTCCATCACCGTTGACGGCAAGGAGATCAAGATCTACAAGGAGGCCGACGCCAACAACCTGCCTTGGGGCGACCTCGACGTTGACGTCGTTCTCGAGTGCACCGGCTTCTACACCAGCAAGGCTAAGGCTCAGGCCCACATCAACGCTGGCGCCAAGAAGGTCGTCATCTCCGCTCCGGCTGGCAGCGATCTGCCCACCATCGTGTACAACGTCAACCATGAGACGCTGACCGCTGAGGACAACATCATCTCCGCTGCTTCCTGCACCACCAACTGCCTCGCCCCGATGGCCAAGGGTCTGAACGACTTCGCTCCCATCGTGTCCGGCATCATGACCACCATTCACGCCTGGACTGGCGACCAGATGCCGCTCGACGGCCCGCAGCGCAAGGGCAACAAGCGTCGTAGCCGCGCCTGCGCCGTTAACATCGTCCCCAACACCACCGGTGCTGCCAAGGCTATCGGCCTGGTTCTCCCCGAGCTCAACGGCAAGCTCATCGGTGCCGCCCAGCGCGTCCCGACGCCGACCGGCTCCATCACCAACCTCTACGCTGTCGTTGACAAGAAGGTCACCGTCGACGAGGTTAACGCCGCTATGAAGGCCTACGCTGCCACCATCTCCGAGACCTTCGGTTACAACGAGGACGACATCGTCTCCACCGACATCATCGGCGAGACCCATGGCTCCATCTTCGACGCCACTCAGACCATGTGCTCTGACCTCGGCAACGGCCAGACCCTCGTTCAGGTCACCTCTTGGTACGACAACGAGAACTCTTACACCTCTCAGATGGTCCGCACCATCAAGTACTTCGAGAAGTTCGTTGCTTAATTTAGCTTTTAGCGAATAGCTCGTTGAGCGTCTAAAGAAGGGCGCGGCCTTATAGGGCTTACACCCTAGGGTCGCGCCCTTTTTATAGGAAATCGTCTGCCGTAATGGGAGGCAGACACGTACGAAAGGTAGAAGCAAACATGGCCTTTACCAAGAAGACCGTCCGCGACATCGATGTCGACGGCAAGCGCGTTCTCGTCCGCGTTGACTTCAACGTGCCTATCAAGGATGGCGTCGTTGGCGACACCACCCGTATCAAGGCTGCCCTGCCCACCATCAACTATCTCGTTGAGCACAACGCTCGCGTCATCCTCATGAGCCACCTCGGCCGTCCCGAGGGCACTGGCTTCCAGCCTGAGCTCTCCCTTGAGCCTGTCGCCAAGAAGCTCGCCGAGCTCTCTGGTCTCGACGTTGCCTTTGTCGCCGACACCTACGGCGAGAAGGCTGCCGAGGCTGTCGCCGCCGTCGAGCCGGGCAAGGTTCTCGTTCTCGAGAACGTCCGCTTCGATAAGCGTGAGAAGAAGAACGATCCCGAGATCGCCAAGAAGCTCGCTTCCTATGGTGACGTCTTCGTTCTCGATGCCTTCGGCACCGCTCACCGCGCCCAGGGTTCCGTCGTGGGCCCCGCCGCTTACCTGCCTGCCGTCGCTGGCTTCCTGCTCGAGAAGGAGGTCGACACGCTGACCGGCATCTTCGCCGAGCCCGAGCGCCCCTTCGTCGCCATCGTCGGCGGTTCCAAGGTTTCCTCCAAGATCGGCGTTCTCGATCACCTCATCGACTCCGCTGACACCCTGATCATCGGTGGCGGCATGGCCTACACCTTCTTCCTGGCTCAGGGCCTGTCCGTCGGTCAGTCCCTCAAGGAAGAGGACTGGGTCGAGCGCGCCGGCGAGATGCTTAAGAAGGCCGAGGAGAAGGGCGTCAAGATCCTGCTCCCCATCGACAACCGCGTTGCCGATCACTTTGGCGAGGACGCTGTCCCCGAGGTTGTCGCTTCCGACGCTATCCCCGACGATCGTGAGGGCATGGACATCGGTCCTAAGACCGAGGAGCTCTACGCCGAGGCTGTCAAGGGCGCCAAGACCGTGTTCTGGAATGGCCCCATGGGCGTCTTCGAGTTCGACAACTTCGCTCACGGCACCCAGGCTATCGCCGAGGCTGTCGCCGAGGCCGATTGCACCTCGATTATCGGCGGTGGCGACTCCGTCGCAGCTGTCAACAAGTTCAACCTGGCCGACAAGATGAGCTGGATCTCCACCGGTGGTGGCGCTTCCATGGAGCTCGTCGAGGGTAAGGCCCTGCCCGGAGTGGAGGCGCTTCTCGATGCCTAATCGCACCCTTCTTATCGCTGGTAACTGGAAGATGAACAACGACGTCGCCGAGGCCGCCAAGCTCGCCGACGAGCTGGCTCAGGCTCTGCCCGAGGTTCCGGCTGGCGTCGAGGTGCTCGTCTGCCCTCCGACCATCGACATCACCACGGTTCATGACCGCATTCAGGCTGCCCCCATCGCCCTCGGTGCACAGAACGTGTACTGGGAGGCCAAGGGTGCCTTCACCGGTGAGTCCTCTTGCGACATGCTCAAGTCCGCTGGCTGCACCTACTGCATCATCGGTCACTCTGAGCGTCGCGACTACTTCCACGAGACCGACGAGGATCAGAACATGAAGGCCAAGGCCCTCGTTGCCGCAGGTCTTGTTCCCGTCTTCTGCTGCGGCGAGTCCCTTGAGGTCCGCGAGGCTGGCACCTATGTCGAGCACGTCGTGAACCAGGTCAAGGCTGGCCTTGCTGGTCTTGAGATCACCTGCCCCAAGCAGGTCGTCGTGGCCTACGAGCCCATCTGGGCCATCGGCACCGGCAAGACCGCTACCGCCGAGGACGCTCAGGAGGTCTGCGGCGCTATCCGTGAGACCCTCAAGGAGATGTTCGGCGAGGAGCTCGCTAACGGCATTCGCGTTCTCTATGGTGGCTCTGCCAAGCCCGGTAACATCGCCGAGCTCGTCGCCAAGCCCGACGTTGACGGCGCCCTCGTGGGCGGCGCTTCGCTCAAGGCTGCCGACTTCGCCTCTATGGTCGTCAAGGCAGGCGAGTAGGACATATGGCACAACGTCATCTTCCTGCACTCCTGATCATCATGGACGGCTGCGGCCTGGCTCCGTCCGATGGCGAGAACGCCGTCGCCGCTGCCAAGACGCCCTTCCTTGATAGCCTGTACGAGAAGTATCCCCACACCACGCTCGGCGCTTCGGGCGAGGACGTGGGTCTTCCCGATGGCCAGATGGGCAACTCCGAGGTGGGTCACCTCAACATCGGTGCCGGCCGCATCGTGTTCCAGGAGCTTTCGCGCATCAACAACGCCATCAAGGACGGCTCCATCGCCAAGAACGAGGTCTTCGTCAAGGCTATGGACGACGTCAAGGCTGACGGCAAGACTCTCCACCTCATGGGCCTTATGAGCCCTGGCGGTGTTCATTCTCACATGAACCACGTCGAGGCTCTGGTCAAGATGGCTGCCGAGCACGGTGTCAAGACCGTTCGCGTCCACGCCTTCATGGATGGCCGCGACGTTGACCCGCAGTCCGGCGCTGGCTACATGAGTGAGTTCTGCGCCTTCCTGGCTAAGATCTCCGAGGAGACCGGTTGCGACGCTCGCGTTGCCACCGTCTCGGGCCGTTATTGGGCCATGGACCGCGATAATCGTTGGGAGCGCATCCAGCGCGCCTACGACGTCATGGTCAACGCGTCCGATGCCGATGTCGACCCCGTTGCCGGTATCAAGGCCTACTACGAGAAGGATCCGCGCGGCGACGAGTTCGTCGAGCCCTTCGCTGCCCACAACGAGGGCATCCACGAGGGCGACGCGGCTATCTTCTTCAACTTCCGTCCCGACCGCGCTCGTCAGATGACCCGCGTGTTCACGGACAAGGAGTTCGACGGCTTTGAGCGCGAGCAGATCAAGCTTTCGCACTTTGTGACGATGACCGAGTACGATCCGACGTTTGACGTCGAGGTCGCCTTCCCCAAGACGTTCCCCGAGAACGTTCTGGCCGACGTTATCGCCGCCAATGGCCTGAAGCAGCTGCACACCGCCGAGACCGAGAAGTACGCCCACGTGACGTTCTTCCTCAACGGCGGCATCGAGGAGCCCAAGGAAGGCGAGGAGCGCGTGCTCGTCGCTTCCCCCAAGGTCGCTACCTATGATCTGCAGCCCGAGATGAGCGCTCCCGAGGTTACCGAGAAGCTTGTCGCCGCCATCAACGAGGATCGCGCTGATTTCTACATCGTGAACTTCGCGAACTGCGACATGGTTGGTCACACCGGTGTCTTCGACGCCGCCGTTAAGGCCGTCGAGGCTGTTGACGATGCCCTGTCCAAGGTTGTCCCGGCGATTCTCGCCAAGGGCGGCTTTGCGCTGATCACCGCCGACCACGGCAACGCCGACCACATGTTTGACGTTGCTTCCGACGGTTCCAAGCATCCGTTCACGGCTCACACCACCAACCGTGTGCCGTTCATCATCGTTGATGAGAAGGCCAAGCTCACCGGTATCGAGGACGGCCGTCTTTCCGATATCGCTCCGACCATGCTCACCATGGCTGGTATTGAGCCTTCCGCCGAGATGACGGGCCGCGTGCTCGCCACCGAGGCCTAATAGAAAACAAATACCGTTTTCTAGTAAGGGGGTTGTCCACAACCGGACAACCCCCTTTTTGGTATTTCTGCCATTTCCACCTCGTCCTTGAGTGGCAGGTAGGGGAGAGCGGGGGATTGTGGTACAGTACTGGAGTTTAAACTGTTCTATTAAGGAGCTTATCTATGGGTCCGTTCCAGATTCTTCTGTTTGTCGTTTGGGCTGTCTCTGCCGTGGCGCTGACGATTCTCGTCCTGATGCATTCCGGTAAGGGCACCGGCGTTTCGGATATGATCGCTAGCTCGCTGTATAACTCCAGCTCTGCCACGGGCGTCATGGAGCAGAACCTCGACCGACTGACCGTCATCATGGCTGTCGTGTTTGCCGTGTGCGTCGTGCTGTGCATGTTCTTCTTCCCGCAGGGCATCGTCGGCTACTAAGCACGAGCCGCATAAATATTCAAAAAGGGTCCCGTAAGTGCGGGACCCTTTTTGTTTACATATTTGTAACAGAGTCAAAATATCCCCACATACTTCGCCCAACTAAAGAAATTCTCGACCGTTAACCGGAATTAGCCCCAAATTGTGTATAAAATGCGCTACTGTATTGCAAAACGTTGGTCCGTTGTGCATAACCAGCCATAGCAGCGGGCGGCGTTTTGATGGTTCGGATCGGATTGTTTCGACATGTGTCCGACTGAACATTTCTTTGTCCTATCTCATAAGGAGGATGGCATGGCTGATTCTATGTTCCACCAGCCCGTTATGGGTCGTCGCGCCTTTGTTGGCGGCACCCTTGCTGCGAGCTCCATGGCTTTTCTTGCCGCATGTGGCAAGAAGGGTGGCGACGCTTCCGGTTCTGAGTCCGGTTCGACGCTGAACTTCTACATCAACAACCCGGTCTGCATCGACCCCTACAATGTCCAGGAGGACCAGGGCACTCAGGTCGAGTACCAGCTCTTTGACGCTCTGACCTCTTACGACGCCGAGAAGGGCGAGATCGTTCCGCTGGCTTGCGAGTCCTTTGAGTCCAACGACGACGCCACCGAGTTTACCTTCAAGATCAAGAAGGCCAAGTTCCACAACGGTGACGACGTTACCTCCAAGTCCTTCAAGCTCGGTTGGGAGCGTCTGGTCAACACCAAGTCGGCCATCGCTACCGAGTACGGCCCTTCCGAGGTCTCCTATCACCTTTCCATGGTCGAGGGCTATGACGACCTGCTTGCCGGTAACGCTACCGAGCTCAGCGGTGTTACGTGCCCCGACGATGAGACCCTCGTCGTCAAGCTGTCTTCCGCTTACGCCGACTTCCCCTTCGTCGCCTCTCATCCGGCTCTGGCCCCGGTTCCCGAGTGCGCCGAGTCCGATGTCAAGAGCTTCTATCTTGCCCCGGTCGGTAACGGCCCGTTCATGATGGACGGCAAGTGGGAGGATGGCCAGGAGATCAACGTCAAGAAGTTCGACGATTACTATGGCGACAAGGCCAAGATCGATGGCATCCACTTCCAGGTCATCAAGGACATGGAGACCGCTTATAAGGAGTTCCAGGCCGGTAACCTCGATGTCTGCGACGTTCCCGTCGCTCAGATCGATGCCGCCAAGAAGGATCGCGGCGTGTCCAAGGACGGCTACACCATGGGTGACGGCGAGCGCATGCTGCTCGGCGCCGAGCCTTCCACGTACTATCTGACCTGCAACACCACGGCCGAGCCGTTCAACAACGCCGACCTGCGTAGGGGCATCTCCCTGGCCATTAACCGTGAGGCCATCTGCAAGACCATCTTCAAGGGTACCCGTACTCCTGCCGACGGCATTGTTCCTCCGGGCATCGATGGCTACAAGGAGGGCGCATGGGAGTTCTGCGCCTACGATGTCGACAAGGCTAACGAGTACCTCGACAAGGTTGCTCCCGCTGGCGCTAACGGGGATCGTGGCATTAGCGTGACCCTGTCCTACAACCAGGACGGCGGTCACAAGGAGATCATGGAGTCCATCATCGGCGACCTCGCCAAGGTTGGCGTTACCGCTGTCTCCGATACCCCTGAGTGGTCTGCCCTGCTCGAGCAGTATCAGAACTTTAACTATCAGTTCGGTCGTCTGGGTTGGATTGCCGACTACCCGATCATGGACAACTTCCTGTATCCGCTGTTCCACTCTGATTCCCTCGGTGGCGACAACCGCTCCGGTTACAACAACCCCGAGTTCGACGCCAAGGTCGACGAGGCTCGTACTATTGTTGACGACGAGGAGCGCGTCGCTAAGATGCAGGAGGCCGATGCAATGGTCGCTGCCGACTGCCCGGTCATCCCGATTATGTTCTACACGCACACCATCGCCGGCTCCGATCGCATCAAGCACCTCTATGTCGATCCGCAGAAGCACGCCGATCTGGGTACCGCTGAGCTCGCCTAAGAGTTTGCAGCTTCCGTGAGGGTCAAGTATTTACGTAGACCTCATGGGAAACATACAGTTCTCCCTAACCTGGGGTAAACTGGCTGATGGTAATTTTGGGATGCCGGTCTGGCGATCGGCATCCCATTTAGGTTAATCCCTAGATAGGGGAGTGGTATGGGTAAGTACATCGTTAAACGTGTGCTTCAGTTCATCCCGGTGTTTTTGGGCGTTACGCTGATTCTGTTCGCCCTCCAGAATATCGTGCCGGGAGATCCGATCAAGCTGATCGGTGGAGACAAGGCTCTGTCCCCCGAGGTGGAGCTTCAGCTTCGCGTCCGCTATCACCTGGTCCAGACGGACGAGGACGGCAACGCGATCCTTGACGAGAACGGCGACCCCGTTCAAACGTCGCTCGTGGACCGTTACTTGTATTACATGAACGGCCTGCTTCATGGCGATCTGGGCAATTCGTATCAGCGCAAGCTGCCGGTTACGGATATCTTTGCCCAGAAGTATCCGTATACGGTCAAACTTGCCGCGTGCGCCATCGTGCTCGAGGCAATTATGGGTATCGGTGCGGGTATCATTTCGGCGGTAAAGCGTTATTCCTTCTGGGATATTTTGGTAACGCTCACCACGTCGATCCTCGTTGCGGTCCCGGCCTTCTGGCTCGGTATGTTGCTGCAGCTGTTCTTTGGCGTCATCCTCAAGGACGCCACGGGCGGTGCAATCTCCATGCCGATCTCGGGTGCCGGCGGTTCCAGCTCTCAGTATCAGGATTGGATGCACTATGTGCTTCCGACCATTACGCTGGCTTCGGTTTCGACCGCTTATGCTGCCCGCATTATGCGCTCGCAGCTGCTTGACGTCATGAACCAGGATTACATCCGTACGGCAAAGGCGAAGGGTCTCTCCAATCGCGCGATCATCGTCAAGCATGCGCTTAAGAATGCACTCATCCCCGTCGTTACCTATATTGGTGTCGACTTTGGTGGCATGCTTTCGGGCGCCATCCTGACCGAGACGGTCTTTAACTGGCCCGGTATCGGCTATGAGGTCTATCGCGCCATTAGCATGCGTGACTGGCCCATCGTTATGGGCGGCGTTACGCTCATCGTCGTCGTCGTTATGGTGATCAACCTGCTCGTCGACATTAGCTATGCATTCCTCGACCCACGCATCCGCCTTGGCGGTCCGTCGGATAAGGCCTAAGGGAGGTACGTCTCATGCAGGAAACTGATTCTCAGTCTCAGGAGCAGGCTACCGCCACCAAGGCCGCATCTGCTCCCGCCAAGTCCCGCACGCTGTGGGGCGACGCTTTTAAGCGTCTTCGTAAGAACAAGCTCGCCGTTATCGGTGTCTGCTGGATCATCATCGTCGTTGTGGTTGCACTGACCGCAGATCTGTGGGCTAAGCCCTGGCTCGGTTCGCCGACGGCTTCCGACTCGACCACCATGGCCGAGACGTCGCTGCTGGCTCCGTGTGCAGAGCACCCGTTTGGCACCGACGCCCTTGGTCGTGACATTCTCGTCCGCGTTATCTACGGTGCGCGCGTTTCGCTGTCCGTCGGCATTATGGCCACCGCGATCTCCACGCTGATCGGTCTGGTCATGGGTGCTCTGGCGGGTTTCTACGGCGGCATCTGGGATACGATCATCATGCGCTGTGCGGACATCTTCCTGGCGTTCCCGTACGTGCTGTTCGTTGTCGCCATGATCGCCGTTATCGGCCGTGGCCTTCAGAACGTCTTTATCGCCATCGGTATTCTCGGCTGGCCTTCGATTGCGCGCGTCTTCCGCTCTGCAATCTTGACGGTCAAGGAAAACGACTATGTTGATGCTGCGCGCGCGATGGGTGCATCTGATGCTCGTATCGTCGTGCGTCACATCTTCCCGAACTCCGTCGCCTCCATCGTGGTCTACGCGACCATGAACATTGGTGGCGCCATTCTGACCGAGTCCGCTCTGTCCTTCCTCGGCATGGGCGTTATTCCGCCTACGCCTTCGTGGGGCTCCATGATTCAGGACGGTCAGCAGTATCTTCTGACCGCTCCCTGGATGATGATCATGCCCGGTCTGGCAATTCTCTCGACGGTGCTCGCCTTCACCCTGTTGGGTGATGGTCTGCGCGACGCCCTCGACGTCAAGATGAAGGACGCATAAGGATGAAGAAGAACAAGAACTATGTGGACCTGAAGGACCAGCCGGTTCCTGAGGGCCAGCATCTGCTCGAGGTCGATGACCTTAAGATGTATTTCCACACCGAGGATGGCGTCGTTCGCGCTGTCGACGGTGTCTCCTACACGCTCGATCGCGGCGAGACCCTTGGCGTCGTCGGTGAGTCCGGCTCCGGTAAGTCCGTGACCGCCATGACCATCATGGGCCTTATCTCGATGCCTCCGGGGAAGATCGAGGGCGGCGACGTTCGCTATCGCGGTCGTTCTATCCTCGAGATGACCGAGGAAGAGATGCAGCACATTCGCGGCAACGATATCGCGATGATCTTTCAAGACCCTATGACCTCCTTGAACCCGGTCTATAAGATCGGCAAGCAGGTGGGTGAGGGCCTTCGTCTGCACCGTGGCTACTCCAAGCAGGAGGCACTCAAGCGTGCCACCGAGCTTTTGGACCTCGTTGGTATTCCCGAGCCCGAGAAGCGCGTCAACGAGTATCCGCACCAGTTCTCTGGCGGTATGCGTCAGCGCGTCATGATTGCCATGGCTCTTGCCTGCGATCCCGATATTCTGATTGCCGACGAGCCCACGACGGCTCTGGACGTTACCATCCAGGCTCAGATTATTGAGCTTATGCAGGAAATGCAGGAGAAGAACGGCAACGCCATCATCATGATTACCCATGACCTGGGCGTCGTCGCCGACATGGCCGACAAGATCATGGTTATGTACGCCGGCCGTCCCGTCGAGTTCGGTACTGCTGAGGAAATCTTCTACGAGAGCCGCCACCCCTACACCTGGGGCCTTATCCGCTCCATCCCGGAGCAGGCCATCGAAGAGAAGAAGCCGCTTACGCCGATTCACGGCAACCCGCCTTCGCTCATGAACCTGCCCGAGGGCTGCGTGTTCTCGCCTCGTTGTCCCTATGCGACCGATAAGTGCCGCAAGCAGCGCCCCGAGCGCGTTGTCACCGAGTCTGGTCATTACTCTGCATGCCACTACTCCGGTGACCCCGAGTTTCTCAAGAACGCTCCTGAGACGTCCCGCACGCGCAAGGATTCCAAGAAGGGAGGCGAGGCGTAATGGCAGATACCAACGAGCGTACTCCGTTGCTGAAGGTCGAGCACCTCTCTAAGGAGTTCCCCGCTGAGTCCGGCATGTTCGCCAAGCGTTTTTCCAAGCGTGTCGTCTCTGCTGTAAATGACATCTCTTTTGAGATTTATCCTGGCGAGACCTTTGGTCTGGTTGGTGAGTCTGGTTGCGGTAAGTCCACGACGGGTCGCACCATCATGCGCTTGACCAAGCCGACCGCCGGTAAGGTGTTCTTCCAGGGCAAAGATGTTGCCGAGATGAGCAAACATGAGATCAAGGACATGCGTCGCGAGATGCAGTTTATCTTCCAGGATCCCTATGCTTCGCTCAACCCTCGTATGACCATCGGCGAGATCGTCTCCGAGCCCATGACCATTCACGGCGTGGGCACCAAGGAGGAGCGTATTGAGCGTGTCCGCGAGCTGCTGGACGTCGTCGGTCTGAACCCCGAGCACATCAACCGCTATCCGCACGAGTTCTCCGGCGGTCAGCGTCAGCGTGTCGGCATTGCCCGCGCGTTCGCTCTGAAGCCCAAGCTGATCATCTGCGACGAGCCTGTCTCTGCACTTGACGTATCCATTCAGGCCCAGGTCCTGAACCTTCTTAAGGAGCTCCAGGACAAGTTCGGTACTGCTTATCTCTTCATTGCTCACGACCTCTCCGTCGTGCAGCACATCTCCGATCGCGTTGCCGTTATGTACTTGGGCAAGATGGTCGAGGTTTCGGACTGGAAGACGCTCTATAGTGAGCCGCACCACCCGTACACGCAGTCACTGCTGTCTGCTGTGCCGGTGCCCGATCCGGATATCCAGAAGACCCGCAAGCGTATCATCCTCGCTGGCGATCCGCCGTCGCCGCTGGATCCGCCGACCGGCTGCCGTTTCCACACGCGCTGCCCGATCGCTCAGGGCATCTGCTCCGAGAAACTTCCCGAGTTTAAGGAAGTTGCCCCGGGTCACTGCTGCGCCTGTCACTTCGCCGAGCCGTTCCCGATCAAGGAATCGCACATCGACCTGTAGTCGGTTGTTTTCGTCCGGGCCCGACCTGTTGTTACTTTTCAGAACGTCCTCGGACATGTCGGAAGCCCCGCAGCGCTGCGCGCTGCGGGGCTTCCTCCGTCCTGCGGGATGTTCTGAAAAGTAACAACAGGTCGGGCCCTGCGGTAACTCGGCAGGGGGAGTGTGATTCCTTGATCGCTCACTTAATCTAATGGGAAAGATAGTGAGGCCGGAGCTTTAGCTCCGGCCTCCTTATATAAGGGCTCGGCAAAGCCGAGCCAACAAATTTGTATCAGCCCCCAGAACATGTTTGAGAACTGTGCTTGAAGTACGTATTTGCAGGCCCCGAATCGGTGTTGCCTCCCGGCGCATTCCACAGGGGGAGCGACATTTTGCAGCACGAAGTGCGTAGCAAAATATCGCTCATGCCCGAGGACGCGCCGGGAGGCAACACCGATTCGGGGCCGGACATTAGCGTCTACCAGCGCATTTACAAATTCGTAAACTTTTTTCAAAAAAGTGCTTGCACAGTTCTCGAATCATAGGTTATTATCTTCCTCGTTGAACGCGCGGGTCCAACAAAACGAGCCGCGAATCAACAACATAGCATGTCGGAGTGGCGGAATTGGCAGACGCGCTAGCTTGAGGTGCTAGTGACCGCTTTTTGGTCATGCGGGTTCAAGTCCCGCCTCCGACACCATCGCATTTGAGAAGCCTCTTCGGAGGCTTTTTTGTTACCGATAGACGGTGAGGTCCACGATGGAAACGCTTGAGCGCAACGAGTGGGCAGACGTTGCCCAACTGGTCGAGATCACGAGCGATGCTGTCATCATCTGTGAGCTCGACGGAACCATTCTGCATGTGAATAATCGTTTGCTCGACCTGATGTGCGAGGAGCGCGCTGACGTCATCAACGGTGATGTCAAAGACGTTCTGTTCTCGTCTGCCTTTGAGCGCGCGACCGAACATCGTCTGCCGTTTGAGACCGATGGCTCCGAGAGCGAGCTGATGCTCAAGCTGAGCGACGGGTCTTTTATTCCCGTCTTGGTTCGCGCGGGTTCCGTTACGCCTCCGCGTATCTTTGGACGTCGTGCACCGCGTGTCCTTGTGGCGCTTCACAGCATCGAAGAGCAGTATTCCCACGATCGTCAGCTCAAACGTGCGCTATCGGAGCTTAGGGTGGCGAATAAACGCCTTTCGGGCACCCTTTCGGTCATTATGAGTACCGTGGGTTCCGATGAGCTCCCCAGCTTGCTCGATACCGTTTTGAATCAGCTCGTTGGAACGCTCGATGCCTCCGGTGCGGCTATCTATTTTTCCGAGAGCGGCGGCTTTAAGCTCCGCGGTGTTTCTAAGGAGCTTGAGGACAGCTATCTGCCCGAGTTTATGCCGTACGGCGCGGGCATTCCGACCTACGTGCTTCGCGAGTCGCGTGCCTGTCGCCTGTCGATTCAGCAGGACCTTGAGGGCGATCGGGTTGCTTCGGGCATGTTCATGGATTTGGACAATCGTTCCAAGCACTTGCTGCGCGTGCAGGATATGCCCCCGTATCGCAGCGAGATCTGTCTTCCCGTGTTTTACGGCACGCAGGTCCTTGGCGTGTTGGAAGTTGGCTGGAAACGTCCCCAGGCGCCACTTGCCTATGACGTTAACGTACTCGAGGTCATCTGCGATTACCTGTCTATTCAGCTTGTCGGCATGGCGTCGAGCTTACGTTCGCGCCGCACGGCGGAGCTTGGTCGTTCCCTCAACGTACTGCGCGATGAGCTTTTTACCTATCTTGATGATCCGGTCGCTGCTTCGCACGCCGTCTCGTCCGAAATCTGCGCCGTGCTCAATTGCCATTTTTGCCCCGTGGAGTACGATGCAGGCCTCGAAGCCTATGTCATCGATTTTGAGGGCGGCAGTCGCGTGGCGCTGCCGGGAGACCCTGAGTCGCTCTTCTTTTCCACCACCGCACCGGCTGCGCGTTTGGGGGTTGCTTCCGATGGTTTTGGGCAGTCGGTGCTGGGCGGTGCGAGTGCTGATGATCTTAAGCATGTGCGCTTGACCCGCGTCGACGAATCCATGCCTATGGGCGGATGGTTGAGGGCTCATGGCCTGCCGTGCCAGGGCCTCTATGTCGATTCCGGCTTCGAGGCGGGACGCGTTCGCTCGGAGGGCGGCGGTCAGCGGAACAACGATGCAATCGTTCCCGCCGACGTTGCCAAGGGGCCGACGAGGCGCGCTTTGCTGCTCCGTGATGGCAGCCAAGAACCAATTGACGACCTTGAATACGACTACCTGGTGCATCTGGCGCATGACTTTGAGCTGATTTATGAAGGCGAATCTCAAAAGCGCGAGGAGCGTCATATCGCTCAGACGCTTCAGATTGGCATGAGAAATACGCTTGGTGACGTTCCGGGCATTGCAACCGATTCGGTATACCTATCGGCAACGAATTCTGCGTTGGTCGGCGGTGACTTCTATACGCTTGTCCGACTTCCCGACGATTGTGCCGTTATGATTTTGGGCGATGTATCCGGCAAGGGAATCGAGGCGGCTTCGATGTCAGCACTCGTCAAGACAGCGCTGACGGCCTATGCCTGGGAGGGTGCGGGGCCTGCCCGTATGGCTCGCTCGCTCAATAGCATGCTCATGGGCTTTTCGAGGGTCGAGACGTTTGTGACGGCGTTTATCGCCAAGATCGATCTTAAGGCGGGTCGCGCTACCTATTGCTCGGCGGGACATCCTCCCACTATGGTCATTAGGCCGTCGTCGACGCCGCTTGGCGGCGGCGAGACCTGCGGGGGAGAAGTGGAGCTCCTTGGGTGCCAATCGGGCGTGATCGGTGCCTTTGAGAGCATGGTGTACGAGACGGGCACGTTTACGTTCGCTCCTGGTGACATGCTATTTATGTATACCGACGGAACGATTGAAGCACGCGATCGCTCGGGTGCTTTCTTTGGCGAGCAACGCCTTCGCGACCTTTTGCTCTCTGTCTCGGGTGAGGGCGTATCGGGGATCTGCGGTAAGGTCTTGGGCGAGCTTGACCGCTTTACCGAGTCGGCGCTGAACGATGACATCGCGCTGGTCTCCCTTGAGTTTTTACGGGGTCGATCGTAGGTCACGACGCCTGACGGGCAAAATCCCTACGGTTGAAGAAACGTGTGCATCGAGCGAGCTCTTTTGGGGAACCATGGTCGTATGAATGAGTGGAATGACATAGCGGTTTTGACACCACCGGGTGATGTCGACATCGCCTCGGTGCCCGTGCTGCGCCGACGGTTGGATAATTTGATCGACCGGGGCGTGCGCCGCGTTGTCATCAATTGCCAGGCCGTGAGCTTTATCGACTCGACGGGTTTGGCATTTTTGCTTACGCGCGCCAGAGAGCTCATGAGGCGAGAGGGCCTGCTTTCGCTCGTTAACGCCTCCGATGAGGTCGTTCGCTTTTTGGAAATTGCCCGACTTGTCGACATCCTCCATGTCGCGGGCCCGGCGCGGGAGTCGATTCCCGCCATTCCGGTGGGAGAGTTGCCGCGATGGAGCAAGAGTGTCGAAGTGCAACGAGGCATCGAGAATCTCTCGTATTATCGGCACCGTGTGGCCGAGCTCCTCGAATCGCTTCCCCTGAGGCGTGATGAACGCTATGACGTAGCATTGGCGTTGGGGGAGGCGTTGGGTAACGCATATGACCATGCGGGCGGTGTTGGCTGCATCCTGACGGTTCAGGCCTATGGGGACCGTGTTGTGCTCGAGGTGCTTGATCGGGGCGCAGGCTATTCTATCGATGGGGCGAGCGAGCCGGTGACATCTGAGGAACGCGGACGCGGTATCAAGCTTATGCGCATGCTCGTCGATAATGTGGAAGTTGCCCGTCGTACGGATGGCGCCGGCACGCGCGTTCGGATGGTGAAGCTGTTTGGCTCAGCATTGGAATCGTGCGCATAGCGCCTTGACTTGGCGTTATTTACCTGTGCGAACTTGCATTGAGCAACTTTTTTGAAAAAAGTACTTGCGTCTTTTGGGCAAGTCGCGTAAATTAATAACCCGCAAGCGGACATGGCTCAGTTGGTAGAGCACAACCTTGCCAAGGTTGGGGTCGCGGGTTCGAGCCCCGTTGTCCGCTCCAACTATCTTACGCGGTTCTAACGAACCGCGTTTTTTGTTGACGCTGCGCGAGCCCCGGGCACCCCATCTTGCCCCTCAATCGTCGGTCACGTACATAAAGTACGCTTCCCTCCTCTTTCGCGGCAACCTGGGACACCCGGAGCCCGCTCGCTGTTGTGGCCGGGGGAGTGGGTCTTCCGTTCTTTTCACTAATCGATCGATTCGTCCCAGGAGGCTCGAACCCGAGAGGGAGCGAGCGTTTTGGGGCGTGGCTGTGGCGTTGTTTGCCGCGAATGTCGGCTTTGGGCGTATTGTCGTGGGCATCTCGCAAAACCTCGTTGCAAGGGAGACGCGCCCCATGGCTACAGAAAAGTCCTCTTCGCGCTCATGGATGTCCGATGCCGCGATCTATCAGATCTACCCGCGCTCGTTTAAGGATTCGACTGGTTCGGGTCTGGGCGATATCGCGGGCATTACCCAGCAGATGGACTATCTCGAGCGGCTGGGTATCGAGGCCATCTGGCTGAGCCCGTTTTACCCATCGCCTCTTGTCGATGGTGGCTATGATGTGGCGGACTACTGCGATGTCGACCCACGTCTCGGCTCGCTTGACGACTTCGACGACATGATCGCTGCGGCTCACGCGCGCGGCATCAAGGTCATCATCGACATCGTGCCCAACCATTCATCCAACCAGCACCCCTGGTTCAAAGCCGCTCTTGCCGCCGGCCCCGGATCGCCCGAGCGCGCCCGTTATATCTTTCGCGATGGTCGCGGCGAGCACGGCGAGCTGCCTCCCACCAATTGGAATGCCAACTTTGGCGGCCCTGCCTGGACGCGTGTTGCTGACGGTCAGTGGTATCTGCACATGTTTACGCCCGAGCAGCCGGACTTTGACTGGACATGCCCCGAGGTTCACGTGTTCTTTTGCGACGTCCTGGCGTTTTGGAGCGATCGAGGCGTCGATGGCTTTCGCATTGATGTGGCGCACGGTCTCGCCAAGGATCTCGACCGCGATGACCTCGACCGGTGGCATCTCGCCGAGGGCGATGACATGGTTGACGACGGCACCCATCCGCTGTGGGACCGTAACGAGGTCCACGAGATCTATCGCGAGTGGCGCCGCGTGTTCGACCGCTATAATCCGCCGCGCAGCGCCGTTGCCGAGGCGTGGGTGCTGCCCGAGCGCCAGTATCTCTACGCGCGTCCCAGCGAGCTTGGCCAGACATTCAACTTTGAGTTCGCCAAGGCCACTTGGACCTATGATGACATGCACGCTGCAATCGAGGAGGGCATGAAGGCGGCCATCGAATCCGATTCCGCCTCGACCTGGGTACTCTCCAACCACGACGTGCCGCGCGTGGCGACACGCTATGCCCTGCCGCAAATCAAGGCAACGCGCTACCATCAGATTGCGCTCGACTGGCTCTTACGCGACGGGTCGTCTTATGACGAGGACCGTGAACTCGGCGAGCGCCGCGCGCGGGCGGCCCTTTTGCTTGAGCTGGCGCTTCCGGGCTCGGCATACGTGTATCAGGGTGAGGAGCTCGGCCTTTTTGAGGTGGCTGACATCCCGTGGGCTGCACTCGAAGACCCCACTGCGACCAATACACACGGACCGAAGCGCGAGAAGGGGCGCGACGGCTGTCGTGTGCCCCTGCCGTGGGTGGCGGCGGACGATCCCGCGCAGGGCGGATCGTTTGGGTTTTCGCCGGCGGACGCCGATGTTGCGCCCCATCTGCCGCAGCCTGTATGGTTTTCCGATTACGCTGCCGATAGGGAAGAAGCGGATCCGACATCGATGCTTGCGCTTTATCGTGACGCCCTCTGGCTGCGACGCAAGCTGCGCGGGTGCGCCAACGATCTTGCGTGGCTCGATCTTGACGGGCGCACCGGTCTTGCGGATGGTGCCGAGGGTGCCGAGGGTGGCGTCATCGCCTATCGCCGCGACAACGGCTGGGCGTGTGTGACGAACTTCGGTGCAGCACCCGTGGAACTGCCGGCGGGCAGGGTCCTGCTCACCTCATCACCGCTTGCAGACGGCAGACTCGCGCAGGATAGCGCGGCCTGGATCATGCTCGGCGAGGTTTAGGGGCATCTTGCGGCGAGTTTGCGTTTGCCTGCGCCTTCCGTGGTGGCTGGTGCCTTTGCGAGGTTCGCGAGGGCGTCTCAAAACTTTTCAAAAAAAGTTCTTGCATAGAATGCGGGTATCACGTAAGATTAATCCTCGTAAGCGGACATGGCTCAGTTGGTAGAGCACAACCTTGCCAAGGTTGGGGTCGCGGG